>CAUZJQ010000027.1:0-24352 GCA_963580095.1 Lentisphaeria bacterium
CGATCCAGGATTTCCACCGGGCGCTGCAGCTCGATGACGAATACGCCAGTGCCTGGAACAATCGCGGCCTGGCCTATATGCGCAGAGGTGAAATGGTTCGTTCGATCGTGCACGTGCCGCAGGCACTAAGCGACTTCAGTCGAGCGATTACGCTGGAGCCGACGAACAGCGCAGCCTGGTATAATCGCGGTTTGCTTCACGCCAACTTCGGTGAGGACGGGCTGGCCATTGGCGATCTCCGCAAAGTCATCGAGCTGACACCGGACAATGCGGTGCCGTATGCGGATCTCGCCCGCGTCTTGCTACGGCAGGGGAAGGCGGCGGAAGGCGTGGCGTCGTACCGGCAGGCACTGCAGCGTCGAGCGGAGTGGACGCAGGTGATGAACGAGCTTGCCTGGTGCCTGGCGACATCTACCGACCAGTCGTTGCGCGACGGCGCCGAGGCGGTACGCCTGGCCGAGCGCGCTTCGGCGCTGGTCGAACACAAGCACCCGGTTATTCGCGATACCCTGGGGGCCGCCTACGCGGAGGCCGGAGAGTTTGCCAAGGCCGTGGAGACCGCGGAGAGCGTGCTGCAGATGGCAGTTGCAGCAGGCGAGACGGAAGTGGCGGCGGATATCCGCAAGCGGCTCGATCTGTACAAGGCTGGCAAGCCCTATCGGGTGCCGTGATGTATTGACCGGGGGAGGGTGCCTCCCAGGAGTCTCGGAGCACGAGGATGCGGCGTTCCCAGGGGTAACTGCGTAGCACTTGGCCGCCGCGATTGCCGGTCAACTGTCCGTCTCCAGCGCGACGATGCCGTTGACTATGACGTGCGTCATGCCGGTGGCGACGTGGTCATCGACGAGGTCGCCGCGACGCAGGCGATCGAAGAGCAGATTGCCGAATCTCTTGGCCTCAAAACCATTCCTGCTCGTCTATGCGGCCGGGTGCAGCGCAGCGGATTCCGACTATGACGTTGTGCATGCCGTGGCCGAGGGCATTGTGAAAAGGCCGGCGCCACATGCGCGGGGGGGGTGCCCGGCGACTGCCGGGCTGCCATGCGGCGCTACTGTGGCTTTTTGTCGAGCTCGTCGAGATCGAGCAGGTCGTCGAAGTATTCCAGGTACTCTGAGTCATCGACTGCGTCCTTGTCCAGCGGTTCATCGAGGTCGCCGAGATCCTCGATTTCGAGCAGCTTGTCGAGATCGTCCTCCGGCAAGGGCGCCTGAACCGAGCTGTCGTCCAGGACCCAGGTGCTGAGTGAGGGGCAGTAGGTGATCACCGCGAGCATCACTAGCAGCAGCAGGATAAAGGGGATGCAGGCCCAATACAGTTTGAGGATCGGTTTATTGAATCGCACTGTCGCAATAAAGAGATTCATGCCGACTGGCGGTGTGGCGTAACCGATGCCTAAATTCGTCAGGAAAATGATGCCCAGATGTACCGGGTGGATTCCGTAATGCGCCGCGATCGGTAGAATCAGCGGCACGATGAGAACGACGGCGGCGTAGATGTCGATCATGCAGCCGACGATCAGCAGGAAGAGATTGAGGCAGAGGAGGAAGGCGATTTTGCTTTCCATGTACGGCTTGATCCTGGCGAACATCTCCTTTGGAATTTCGGCGTCGATGATGGCATTGTTCACAGCCAGCGTGGTTCCCAGAATAATCAGGATGCCGCCGATCAGCACCATGCTTTCGCGGGCGATGGCGCCGACCTTGCCCCACTTGATGTCGCGCTGGATGATGACCTCGACGATGAAGATGTACGCAGTCGCAATCACTGCCGCTTCGCTGACGATAAACACGCCGCGATAGATGCCGATGATCAGAAATATCGGCAAGGGGATTTCCCACTTTGCCTCCCACAGTGCGCCACCCAGTTCCCGCCATGAGAATGCCTGGCGCGGCACCTTGCATTGGATACCGCGAACGGCGGCGTATACCGATAGGGTCGCGATGATCAGCAGGCCGGGGATCAGTCCGGCCTTGAACAGGTCATCGGTGCTGACACCTGAAACGACGCCGTAGAGAATGATCGGCAGGCTCGGCGCGAACAGCACGCCGAGGCTGCCGCCGGCGGTAATTGTCCCGAGGCTGAAGTTCTCTGGGTACCCTTGTTTGAGCAGCGCTGGCAGCAGCAGTCCGCCGAGGGCGACGATGGTGACGCCCGAGGCGCCGGTGAGCGCCGTGAGGAAGGTGCAGCCGACGATTGCGACGATTGCCAGGCCGCCGGGCAATCCGCCGAGTACCGCGTTCGACAACCGTACCAGTCGGTTTGGCGCACCGCTGTAGGCCAGCAGATAGCCGCCAAAGGCGAACAGCGGCAGGGCCTCCAGCAACTGCATCTTTGCCAGGCTGTTGATGCTGATGACGATGCTGCCGAACGGCACTTCACCCTGTCCGAGTGCGACCGAGAGCAGCAGGGCTGAGACCACCATGACCACGAACAGCGGTACTGTGCCGAGCGCCAGGATGACGGAAGCGATAGCGCTCATGCCGCGGGTCCCTCCTGATCTTTCGGCTGACGCCGGACGAAGCTGGAGATGACGTCCTCGTAGGTGCTTGCAATGAAGCGGAGGGTCAGGATCAGAAAGCCGACGGGAAGCACCACACTGAGAATCCATAGAGGAATACCGAAATGCCAGGATACCGCCGAGTTGAACTCCAGTTCGCTCTGAACGAAGCGCACGCAGAGAACGAAGAGGAATCCGCAGGCGGCGGTGGAGATCAACCCGGTGAGGGCGCTCAACCGGAACTTGTTGCGCGCGCTCAGCAGGTGGCTGACTGCGTCGATGACTATGTGCTTGCGATCGCGAGTTGCGGCGCTGGCACCGAAGAGGGCGATCCACAGGACCAACTGCCTGGAGACGTCGATCGACCAGGTGATAGAGCCGAGGTCAAAGCGTCGCGCGATAATCGGTGCGACGCCGACGCCAACGAGGGCGAGGAGGATGGCGACGAAAAAGCACTCTTCTGTGCGTCGTATCAGACGTGCGAACCGACCCTCATGGTGCGGAGGTGCGAGGGGATCGTCATCGGGTTGAACGGGTTCGCCACTCACGCTGTACCTTACTGTTCAGGTTACACTCGGGCTCGTGGCTGAAAAGCTAACCGCGGCCGGCGAACTGTAACACTGAACTTGGCATCCGGCTCACTTGCCGGCGGTCTTTTCTCGATAATCGGTGGCGGCCTTGAGGATTCGCTCGAGGAAACTTTTGGAAAAAGCCTTGCCGGCCAGCCGCTGCGCGACCTGATCGCTGGCATCGATGACGATTTGGGCTAACTCCTCGTTAACCTGGATCGTTTTCATGCCGCGGTGTTCGAGAACTTCAATAGCTTTGTCGTTGGTCTTGAGGACAGCTTTGTTGAGGCGCGCGATTTCGAGCTCGACGATCCGCTGCACCTTTTTTCGCGTTTTCCCGGGCAGGGTGTTCCAGCGTTCGAGGTCCACCAGCAGGACACCCATGGTGGGAATGATTTCGCGCGACAAGCGAAAGGACAGTTTATCGTGCCACTGCATAGCGATCACGGCGGTAGGTGGCGAAAAGACCAGGCGAATCATCCCTGAATTGAGGGCTGGCAGCACTTCACCGACGCTGGCGGAAACAGGTGATACGCCGAGTACGTCGAACAGTTCGCTGCTCATGACGTCTCCCTGGATGAGCCAGGGCTTGGACGATTTCAGGTCGTCTATGCTATGGATCGGGTCGCGGCTGAAGGCGAAAGCATAACCGAGCTGCGGGTACGACAGGACCTGATAGCCTTTCTCTGCACAGGCCTGGGAAATCTCCGGGCCGACCTCGTCGAGGACATACTCGAACTCTTCCTGGCTCTCGAACAGCGCCGGCAGTGTCAGCGCCAGAGCATCCGGATTGATGATCGACAGGCCCTGGCCAATGAAGCCGGCGCCGTGCAATTGCTTCACACGTATCTTCCTTAGTACGGTTTGCTCATCACCCTGTACGCCGCCATGGAAAATCTTAAATTCAACCTCACCGTCGGTGACAGTGGAGACGTTTTTGGCGATCTTGATCAGGGCCTTGCCCCAAATACTGCGTTCCGGTGCCTGGCTGGATATTTTGAAGACTTTCTGGGCAGCGCCGATCTGGGTGCCGCCAAGAAACAGGATGCAGCAGAGGAACGGAATCAAGCGATTGTGCGGCATGTGACCTCCGAAAGGGTAGTATGCATGATTTCTGGAAAATGAAATGCGAAGGGGAGTTTGTCTACAGTCCCGGTAATATTAGTCGTCTGAAGCAAAACTTTTATTCACTGCCTCGGCGCCATCTGGTGGTGTCTGACAGGTCAGAAATAATCGTCTTGATTGAGCAGCAGCATTTTGGCGCGCTGCAATGCCAGCGCGTTCGCCAGCCGGTTGTTGGGCGCGACGGTGACGTCGAATTTGAGAATGTCCTCAAGCTGTTCGGAGAAGAAATCGCGGTCGAGTGTGGCTTTGCCGATGAACTCGGCATACAGCAGGCGGGCGGTCAGGTCATTGCCGCCGCCCAGCTCGATGGCGCGGTTGAAGTGGTGCCGGCTCTTAGCCAGATCCTGGCCGGCGCCGGCGGGTTGGATCGCGTAGTAAATGCCGAAGGTGAGGTGGGCGCTGCCGTTGCCGTAGCCTTCATCGAGCTCGAGGATTCGTTCCATCAGGTCGAGGGCCCGTGGCAGGTCGGCCAGTGCCTCGATCGAATCCGGTTTGGCAATGATCCAACCGAGCCACGCGGTGCCGGCGACATAGAGGTCGGGCACGTCCTCTGCCGAACAGGTGCGAAGGGCAAGTTCGAACGCGTCACCGCTGCTGCGCAGGGTTGCCGCCAGGTGCTTGTGACGCTGCAGCAACCGCATGCCGTAGTGATGAGCGCGATCGTATAGTCTGGCGGCGCGATCTTCGTCTTTGGGGTCGGCCAGAAAGGCCTGAGCGTAAGCGACATAAGACGTGGCGGCTGCCCGCAGTAGTTCCGGATTCTCCGGGTAGGCCTCGATCAATCCGTCGAGCAGCAGGATAAAAGCCGGCAGGCCCTGCCGGACCAGCTCGGGGTCGGCCTGAGCCTGCACGGAGGTGAGCAGGTGTGCCATGGTATCGGTTCCGGAAGAGACCAGGGCGCGTCTGGCGATGCCACAGCCGGTCGCCGTGACCAGCGCCACGGTCAGGATCGGGACTAGGACCAAGGACCAGCGCTCGGTTGCCAACCAGCGGCGAGTGTTCACCGTATCTTTTGCATGGGGCAGAGTCATATATCAGTCCGTCAAGCCGATGTTCCAGTATATCTTGCCGAGGAAATCTTCCCAGGACTTCGGTACGTTCGACTGCGTCGTACGCTTGAGCTGCGACCAGTTCGGTTCAAACGGCTGGCGCACCAGTCGCATGCGTGCTTCCGCCGGCGTCCGGTTGCGCTTGCGATGGTTGCACGGGATACACGACAACACAACATTCTTCCACGATGTCGCACCGCCGCGTGAGAGCGGCATGACATGGTCGATGTTGAGTTCCCTGGCTTTGAAGCGCCGGCAGCAGTACTGGCAGGTGTAATTGTCCCGGTCGAAAACGTTGCGGCGTGAAAACTTCACCTTCCTGTGCTGATAATCGGCGTAATCCTTGAGGATGATGATCTCCGGAACGACCAGGTGGAAGTTTGGGCATGTGACGACACGCTCGGTCGAGACTACGGCCAGACCGGCGGCGTCGCGCCATGTCTCGATCCACGACTCGAAGTCGTACATCGCGTAATTCTCGTCAATGATCCGTGCCTTGCCCTGGTATACCTTGCATATAGCTGCCAGTGCAGTCACGATATTGACCGCCTGCCAGTGCTTGTTGAGCACCAGAACGCGTTGTGTCAATGCCGATGTCATTTCCTACCTTCCTTCTTCTGTCGCCCAGCGAGTTGCAGTATAAACAAAAAACCCCTGAGGCCGAAGTCCCAGAGGCTGTTCCAGTCGAATTGACGCGTTATTTGTTTACACGACACCACGCCGCGACACCTGGTTCGCCACAATTGGGCGATCGATGTTCCCGAAATATGATTCAAATTGTCTTGATTCGCAGTCACAGTTCTTTTGATTTTCAAGTTTACTTACCATAGCGACAATAGTCAGGCCTTTCAATTTGTCACCGTTCGAATTTTCGTTAATCACCTATGAATACAGGAATTGCATCACATGCAGGCGCCTCCGATGATGGCGGGCGGAAACGCCTTGTTTCTTGTCCTTTCGATGAGAGCTTCTGCAAAAAAATAATCATATATTCCATTGCAGTAGACGGCTGACTCGTTAGATTCAATTGCCATGTCCAGTGATGATTTATTGAAAATCCGCAACCTCAACCTCGACCGGCCCCTCGCTGTATTCGATCTCGAATCTACCGGTATAGCGGTCCAGTACGACCGCATCGTCTCCATCTGCGTCGCCAAAATTCTGCCGGACGGCGGCATGGAGGTCAAGAGCCGGCTGGTTAACCCGCAGATTCCGATACCCCCCGAAAGCACCGAGATCCATGGCATCACCGACGACGATGTCGCGGACCAGCCGTCTTTCCGGCAGATTGCCCGTAGCCTCAGTGCCTACTTCGACGACTGTGACCTGGCCGGGTTCAATATCATCTACTTCGATATCCCGCTGTTGATGAGCGAATTCAACCGGGCCCAGTTGCCTTTTGATATGAGCGGCCGCCGCGTGCTCGACGCGTTCCAGGTCTTCCGCCGCCGCGAGCCGCGGACGCTCACAGCCGCGATGCGCTACTACTGCAACGCTGAGCTCGAAGAAGCACACAACTGCGAAGCCGATGTGCTTGCCACGATCAAGGTGCTCGAGGCCCAGCTACACCGCTATGAGGACCTGCCGAAGTCGATCGTTGAACTGGATGCCAAGTTCAATCCGCGGACCAATTCTTTCGTTGATTGGGACGGTAAACTGCGCTGGGAAAAAGACCGGATCGTTATTGGATTCGGTCAGAAGCGTGGTACAGCTTTGAACCTCCTGGTGCAGGAGGACCCGTCCTATCTCGAGTGGATCCTTGGCGGTGACTTCAGCTCCGAAGTCAAGACAATCGTTGCCAATGCGCTCAACGGCGAATACCCGCCCCCCCCCGGCGGCGCGGAGTCCGAACCCGCGGCCGCGCCGGAACAACTTCCTCCACCGCATCCGTAGGCACTGTCAGCGTCGCGGTCCCAGCCAGCTTGCATGTTGTCGGGCGTAACCCCTTGGCGTAGTTCCCACTTACTCCACCGGCAGCGACTCGATCCCTTGCGCTTCCATCAGACGGTGTAGAGCCAGAAACGCCTGCAGGCTGTGCTGCACGTAGTCGATCCGTACGCTGTAGCTCTCCAGGTGTTTGCGGACACCGCCGAGGCAGCGATTCGGCAGCTGTGCGTACATCGCATTTTCCGGGCGGAACTGATTCTGCATCTGGAAATGTACGGCCCGCACAATGACCGGCAGCATTGCGTCGGCCTCTGCCTCGAGACCGTGATCGCGGAATAACGGATAAGCCGCCAGCAACCCCTCCGAACGCGTCGCCGTCGGAGTTGACTGCGGCCGCTTGTTGAAGCAGCCGTTGTAGTCGGGAAACTCCGAGTCCACCAGTTGATGATGGACAATAGTTTCGGTGATGCGCCGGGCGTGCTCGAGATACAGTGGCTTCGGGCGCTGCCGGTAGAGTTCGTTGATCCCGTACAACAGCCAATGGTCATGGATCAACTCCAGTGTCGCCTTTCCAGCGTCGCGTTCAGTGATCAGAAACGACGCGCTGCCTTCGGCGACGTCGAGCCATTTGTCCTGCGGGTCGATGCCGTAGATGCGCATCAACGCCAGAATCGCTTCGCCGGGATAATACTCCGACATAAACGGCAGTTCGTGACCAGTGCTCGGCCGGCGCTGGTGGATGAAACTGCCGTTGCCCCGCTGTGAACCGAGGATGTATTCGCCAAGACCGATCAGTTGCGGCTGGTAGCGATCGTTGCCGGTCACTTCGATGTGCTTGGCCAGGGCGACGGCCGCCAGCGCCACACCGCCGAGCTTGATTTTTCCCGAGTAGGCGAGGGCGATCATGCCGCTGTCGTTGTCGCCGAACGCCTGCATTTGGTCGACGAGATAGTCGGCGGCCCGTTCGGCGGCACTCAGCAGCCGTTTATCCTGGGTGGTGGCGTACAGGTCGAGCATCGACAGGATCGTGCCGGCGTGACGCACGATGTTGTACTCCCTGGCCCGGACGTGCTGCTCGCCGAGATACTTGTAGACAAAACGGCCATCGGCCAGCACGTTGACCTGAAGGTAGCGGCCGGCGCTGCGCGCTGCCGCCATAACATCGCTGCGTTTCAGTTCGCTCCACATACGATGGCCGCGATAGAGGTCGAGCAACTCGCCGTTGCAGGCGTAGCTCCGGGTCGTGAACTGCCGGACCCTGAAGCGCCGATCCAGAAAGCCCAGGCCGCGACTCCGACCACGTTTGTTCATGACGTCGCGGATCGCGATCGTCTGCAGTTTTTCATCGTCGACCAGCGATAAGCTGTACAGTTCCTCGGGCAGGAAGGCAATGCCGGTCTTGCCGGCGAAAGCCAGGCCGTGGAGGCTGGGTTCTTTGGCCAGGCTCATGCTGTTCCGCACCGGCACCTGAGCTTCGACGCGGTCGACGATGTCCAGCTTCAGCATGATCGGTTTTTTCGGTCGTCGCGCATTGAGCTGTCCCCACGCATCCAGCAGCGCTGCGCCGAGGCCTTTGCCGGCGCCGATCGCCGGCTGTGCCCGCTGCCGGCCGTTGGTCATCGACAGGAACACCAGGCGCGGTGCCTTGTCCTCGGTCACTGCAGTTGGCAGCGCACCGGGTGTTTGCTGTGCCTTGGCGGCGGTCAGCAGCGTCGCCATGGCGCTGCCGATCTCACTGCGGTCAGGTAAGGGGGCCGGCGAGATCGTGTCGAACCAGATGCCGGTGCGCGCGAACACTGTCTCGACGGGTGGGCTGTCGTCTGGCTTATCTTTCGGCTTGTCGACATCGCGGAGTGCTCTGCGCACCAGCGACGGCACCTTCATGCCTTTCTTTTCATGCTCCTTGGCGACATACAGAAAAACAGCGGTGAACACCGCCATCACGCCGACCATGATACCCACCGGCAAGATGGCTTTCGGGGTCAGCAGTCGCGATGCGAGCTGCAGCCGTTTCTGGCGCTCATCCGACAGGTCCAGGGCGATGTCGATGTTGTAGTACACCACGGAAGCGATCAGAAACAGCGCACCGGTCATCTCGAGAATTTCCTCGGCCACGACCTGTGCCGAGTACCAGGCGTCGCCGTATTCTTTGAACAGCAGGCGCAGGCCTTCGAGGAAGAACGCCAGCAACCAGCAGCCGAGACCGGCGAAAGCACCTGCCTTGGCACCGCGACTGGCATTGAAGCGGTTCGAGAAAAACAACAGCATGTATACCGCCATGAGCAGGATCGGGACGGCATAGAGCACCTGCCATTGTGTCAGGTAACGCCAGGTGCTGTCGACTTCCGCGGTTGCCTGGCGCACCTCCTTCCAGAACATGTTTTCATGCAGGATAGTGATCTCGTCCAGCGACATCCCGAGCCCTGCCAAACCAACGCCGAGCCATAGCAGCGGCATTTTGAAAACCTGTGTCTGCCTCCGGTTGATGCGGCTTTCCCAGTAGCACGCCACAAAGGACGCACCACCGAAGATGAAGAACAGCATGCCGGAGAACCACGTCGGAAGGTTGCGTTCCTTGTCCAGGTTGAACCAGTAGACGCCGCCGGCCCGGAGATCGGCGAAGAGACAGTGCAGCAGTCCCTGCACCAGCACTGCCAGGATCAGCACTGCGAGATAGACGCGCACGGCGCGGCGTACGCTGTCGCGAGCCGTTGGGTTTATGAATTTTTCTTCGCTCATAGTGTTGCTTCGCGGGGTGAGCTCATAGTTGCGGGTCGATTGTAGATATCTGCACGACGCCTTCCTGCACTTTCGGAAACCATTTCATGACCCGCGGATCGTGCCCGGGGATTATCAGGAATGGTGTGGCCGCCTGGCTGTGGAGCTTGCGGATAGTCGCGAGGTTTTCCTGCGGATCGACGCAGACACCGATCGGCTTGTGTTGGCGGTTGTTCTCATAGAGATACGTGATGTCGCCGGCAACCACGACCTGGCCATCGACAGTTTTTATTTTGATGTACTGGGTGCCCGGCGTGTGTGCGCCGCCGAGATGCAGTTCGATACCCGGGAACAGTTCGAGATCGCCGTCAACCAGCCGCAACCGTCCCTGCTCCTGCACGTCCAGTACTTGCATCAGATCAACCCAGCGCATGCCCTTGGCGGATTGCTTCTGCGCGCTCAGCCGATCCTGCGCATGCTCGAGTTCGGTCTTCTGCAGCCAAACGTTCGCATTCGTGAAATGCTGGATAGCGCCGACATGATCCCAGTGCATGTGGGTGAGAATGACGTCTGACACCGACTCGGGTTCGATGCCGAAGTGACGCAGGCGCTCGATCGGACTGACGTAGTTGTTGATGCCCCAGCCTTTCGCGGTGTCCTTGTCGTCGAAGCCGGTGTCGATGAGGATCGTCTTGCCGCCGCCTTTGACAACCCAGAACATCCACTCGAAATGGTGCGCCTCCACTCGCGAGCCGCCAGAGAAAATCTTGTGGTCACCGTAAATCGATCGGCCGTAGCTGAGCGCAAAGATTTCGTAGCGATCTTGTGCTCCGGTCTCGATCTCCTGCCTGCTGATCCACGGTCCGGCGAAAATGGTGGCGGCGACTACGATTGCTATTGCATTGGCCGGTAACTCCAGTCCCGGTTGGTGCATCGATGCGAGTAGTAGCACGACCACCAGATACACTACGATGCCGGCAGTGAACGTCGTGTTCAGGCCGTACGACGTCGAAATGTTCATCGATAGCGGCACCGCCAGCGCACTGGCCACCGAATTGAAAGCGAACAGCATGCCGACCGATGAATCTTGGTACCGATCTTTGCCCAGGCGCAGCACGAACGGAAACGGCACGCCCATGCAGAACGCCAGCGGTGCCACTGCAACAATCACCAGGATCACTTTCGCTGCCAGTGGCAACGCCGCGGCCATCGGAAAGAGCTTCGGCAAAAACTGCTGCGCGAGCAGCATGACGAATACAGCGCCGACCGCCATGTATGCCTGCCGCGGCTTCACCCGACCGCTCCAAAGACTTCCGAGCCCGGAGAAAATCAGCAGGGTGCCGAGGATGGTCGAGAAGGTGACGACCGGCGACCCGATGAATATTTCGTAGCGTTCGATCAGCACCACTTCAATCAGAAAATATCCCAGCCCGGTCAGTCCCACCGCCAGGACGAACGGCAGAAGTTTTCGGAGTCCGCGACGGCGTCGCACCAGGAAGCCAACGAAAAACGGCAGCAGCAGCAGCGACATCAGCATGGCACGGATACAGGCTTTCCGGATATTTGGATGGCGCGGGTCGACGTCGAAATGGAATGGTCGATTGTCCGTGGTCACTCGTAGATTACGTGCCTGCAGCACCGCCGCGTCGACCTCGCCTTTCAGGAGGCGTGTGTAGTTGGTGTCGTAGCCGGCATTGGGCATGTGCAGGATTGTCGTTGTCGACCGGATCGGCCCGAGTTTACGCTTCTGTTCCCGTTCGATTTGTCGCACCCGGTCGACCTCGTCGAGCCAGCGTTTAAGATTGCTCACATCGGTCTCGGTCAGGGGCGTTTTCTTGACGACTGTCTGGATGTAGTTGTTAGTCGTCGTTCGCCATTGGAAAACGAAGAAGTGGTTTTCCGGATGCTCGATGCCGCGGTCGATCAGTGCCTGGCGGATCGTTACGATCATTTTCCATACCGGTGGTTCACGGCGCGGCCGGTTGATTGGTTCCTCGATGTTGAGGATGCCGCGGTCGGTCATGTGGTCGAAGTACGAATGGAATGCCTCGAGCGTAAACAGGTATTCCGGGCTCGGCGCGCTGCCTTCCGCTGCGCCGCGGGCGCCGTGAGCGTTCATCAGCGTCACGATGTCGAATCGTTCATCGGTCGCTTCCAGATAGCTGCGACCGTCCATGGCATGCACTTCGATGTCTTTGTAGCTGTTGCCGTTGTATGGAATCAGTTCGTTCGACTGCAGTTCGACGATGCGCGGATTGATCTCGATGCCGACGACCCGGTCGCTGAGAAACCGCGACGTCTTGGCAACGCCGTCACCCGACAAGCCGAGGATCAGGATCGACGGGTTATCCAGGTACGTGTGCGGCATCCGCGGGTCGATCTGGAACTCCTCTGGCGGGGTCGACCGCATGGTGTCGATCGTCCGGCCGTTGTTGTAGGCTTTTATCGTGTTCGAATTCGGGCCGCGCTTGACGATGTCATAGCGGCCGACAAAAGAGGAGCGCGAGTACATGACGTTTGCCTTGGGATGGAGCCGCAGCACCTTGTAACGCACGACATTCAATGTGTCGTTCTGTAGGTTCCAAACCCCGACCGACACGAAGCCTACGCAGAGGGCCGTGGCGATAGCGATAGTCAAGCCGCGCCCCCATGGCGACCGTAGATAGATGGCATAGCAGATTGCCAGTGCGGCCGTGAATGCGGAAAGAAACAACAAACTGCTTTCTTCACGAAAAACCCCGAGTGCGAAACAAACTGCCAATGCCCCGATAGCCGCCCCCAGCAAATCGATGAAGTAAACGAGGTGCGATTTGGCCCGAGCCAAGGCCACTGTAATCACTGCACTGCCACAGGCGAACGGCACCATCATCAGCAAGGAGGCGAGCAGCGGTGTCGACATGAACTTTACCGCCGTGCCGAATGCTATCATGACGCCGAACGGCAAGATCAACGCCGCGGTAGTCATCGTCGAGATAGCCGCGCGCCCGGCGCAGTACGCGCCGATCAGTCCGCCTACTGCGAGGCCGAGCAGGGCGATCGAAATGACGAAAGTCGCAGTCAGGTAATCGGCGAAAATCATCATCATCTGGAACAGAATTATTTGCAGATAGATGATCGAAAACGTCGTGCCGCCCACGCCTATCAGCAACCAGATGCTGCGGCGTCCAGAGGGGAAGGCAGAACTTCGAGCCGTTGCCTGATAGACTGCCGCATCCAAAGGCTGCAGTGCTATGGTGCCGATCGTCGCCAGCAGCATCGTTGTTCCGACCAGCTGACCGAGGCCGCGGAGAATGACCAGGCTCTCCGTGTTGCCCGTGAGCCCTCCGCGGATCATTGCAGATATCGCAACGGCGGACACCCAGGCGACTATCCAGCCGACCATGCAACGCAGTTCTGAGGCTGTTGAATCTTTGAGGCGGGTCCATAGAAAAGCAGCCACCACCACTATCACGATCAGTGCCAGGCCGATTTGCGTCAGCAGTGAGTAGGCGTCCGGATCGTCATAGTCGAGCAGTCCCAGGCGGTTGTGGATCTGGCTGATCTCGACAAACGACCAGATCAACGCCCAACCCGCAATCCCGAGCCACATCCATGGACGCTGTTGCCGGTGATTGCTGCCGTGCGATTCCCGAAAAAACGCGACCAGGGCCAGGATCGCCAGTGCCATCAGCTTTGCTGCTGTGTACCACGACGCCAGCGTCAAGCGGTTGCCCAGGTTGAAATAGGACTCGCGCCCCTGGCCCCATTCATACTCCGGCCACAGCAGATGGGTCAACACCAGCAGGCAGTCGATGACGGCAAGGCTACAACAGATTCGACGGAACACGTGCGGTCTCCCCTTTCCCCGGTTGAGAAGCTGTAACTTAGCTTGGTATAAAGGGTTGGCAATACCCCGGGCAGGTCGCAGGAGATCTTGGGGCCTGCGATGGATAGAAACTCGCAGGATTCGGGCACAGTCGCGGCAAGTTGCCCTGTCCGGGACGCTGAAGCAGGGAGGATAAGGGGGAAAAAAGTGGGAGCGGCCTGGGGAGAGGCCGCTCCCGGGGAGGTATGACAGCGAAAAGTCGCTGCCATAGGGGAACCGCGTAATTGTGTAATCGTGGTTAGTCCATTATTAGGATGCAAAATCGCCGCGAAGGTTTCAAAACCCCCTCAAAAACTGCCGGGATATCGCCATTGTTAGAGACTTAAGTATTTGTAAAATAATAAGTTATATCATAATTTTATTTTTTTAGAATCGGGGATCAGAAGGAAGTTTTTTTTCGTGTTGGCCGATTCCCGTCACGGACCTGGAGACATTATGATACTGTGACGGGGTAAATGGCCGTGATTCAAAATCTGGGAAAGCGGCCATCGGGAGTGGCAGTACCACGTATTTTGCATGGGTAGTCGGTCGATATTGAACGGTGTTAATGTTGCCCCGCGGAGTTGCCAAACAGGTGGGAGGCGTCGGGCATCGATACGATCGTTCGCCGCGGTTTTGTTGTCCCCAGGCGCTATGCCAAAATAGAGGCAATGGCACGAGAATAAGCTGTTGTTCATAGCGTTTCCACGGATTGTAAGTGCACCTAAATACGGCGGGCGTCTGCTTCCGAATTGCCAGCGAGACCTGAAATCATTGATGTGAGAGCCGACAGGGGTTTCCGCGATCTTTTCGCTCAGAATGCTTGCCAAGGTGGCATCACGGCGGTATACTTCCCGTTTGCCGCGCCAAAGGCATAATCTTTGTGTTGTCGTGAAGAATGAATGAATGCGTCGAACGCTCCCGGTGGATGCATTGAGAATCCTACTCATCGCTGGCTTGGTTGCGCCTTGGATACTGCTGAGCGGTTGTCAGTCGCTTTCGAAATCTCGCGAGGCCAGCCACGTTGTCAGCCTCCATTACTGTGCTATGAAGCCGTCGCTCGACATGAAACACAAGGTCTACTACGGTGGCGGTCGGCCAGCGTACATCCGCAAGTCCCAGGTGCTGGCATCCGTCAATATTCCACGCATCGATACGTATGCGGTTGACGGTGGTTCGGGGCTTCGGCTCTACCTCGACAATCACGGCCGTTTCGTGTGGATCCAGATTTCCGGTGGCGGCAAAGGCCGGCTGTTGGCGCTGATGGTGGACGGCGAGTTGATGGCTTTCCTGCGTATTGATGCTTACAACGCTAGCGGCATCATCGAAATCAGCGGCCCGTTCAACACGGACAAAGCCGATACGATCGCCCGGCATGCCGAGCGCAACTATGAATTGTTCAACTGAATCCGCCCACAACCCAAAACCAACCCGATACTGAAGGCTGTATGGAAGTCAACGACCAGCTGCTAAATACCATTGAGGAAACTCTCGTCGCCATCTCTGAAAAGGATCAAGGGGCGGTTGCCAAGTTGCAGGCTATCTTGTCCGGTTGCGAAAATGGCAACATGCCCAACAACCTGAAGGCGTTGCTCAGCGAGAATCTCGAATTGCTGATAACCGCCGCAAACGACACGATCGCCGGGACGCCCTTCGCTAATCTGGTCGAGACCCTCGCGGACTGTGGCGTCGACGGCATGCCCCTGCGCGATGCGCTCGCCGCGCTTGGTCGCCAGGTTTTTTCAGAGTATCCCGATCCGGCCGGTATGATCCGCGCCATCGCTGTCCTCAACGAAAACATGGATATCATGACTGTCCGCACGCGCTGGGCTGCCTTCGGTGGTCTTGCGGAAGGTGTGTACGCCTGGCATGGTGCCTTTGGGCTTGGGCAGGTCGTCGAGATCGATGCGTTCAGTGATCTGGTCTACATCCAGTTCGACCGAAAACAGAACTTCACGCTGGAACAGACGCTCAGCAGCGTCTCCATCGCCCGGCCCGACAGCCTTGCCGGCCAGCTCGCAGGAAACCGGAAAGTCGAGTACAAGCCGGCCCTTGCCCCCGATGAGTTCGACATCGAGATAGCCAACTCCTTCGTGCCGCCTCTCAAGGGCGTCACCGGTACCGTCGAGCAGTTGCTGGTTCCCGGGTGCATGAGCAAGAAAGCTTACGACGACTGGCGCAAGGGCGCCCGCGGAAGTTTAGCCAAAAAGCAGAAAAAGCGCACTTGGAACGAGGCCCGCAGTCTGCAGGAGCTCAAAGGCTGTCTGGAAGGTGTCAAGAAGATAAAGCCGAACGAGGAAGAAGCCGCCCACCTCGCCAAGCTGTTCAACTTCGCTGCTACCCGCAACACCCTCATTGCGGAGTTCGCAAACAACCTGGCGACCGTGTGGTCGTTGTCGCAGGATGTTGACTGGCTCGAAGAGATGATCCGCGCCTTGCCCGAGGACACACTCATCTGGAGCGCCATCGAAGAGTTCTCGCCGGTGACCCAAAATCTGCCCGCCAAGCTGATGCCGTTTTGGCTGCAAGCCACATATGTGGCCCGTGGCATCGAATGGCTGATCGAAGCTACGATGGCCATGCCGTTGCGCTTCTACGATCCCCTCGATGTCGTTTTGCAGGATCGCGACCACGACGCGGATGTACTGTTCCGAAGCTCTCATGAGCATGTGAAGCGCAAAGACTCCCTGCCCGACACGCTGGTCTGGCTGTGGAAGCGGCACCGTGACAAATGCATGGAAAGCTTCGGCACGCCGCGGCCAATTTTCCGCTCGCTCGCAACGCCGGCCAAAGGCGAATACATCAAAGCCAAGAAGGAACTGCACAGGCTGTTGATGAACGACGCCGAATTTCAGACGGCTTTGATGGACGGTGGCAGTCGCGAAGGCATCAGCCGTCTGGTGCAGATGGTCAAGCATGCGCACCTGCTTAACAAGGGCGAGAAACAGAGCCTGCTCGTCAAGGTTGTCCGGCAGTTTCCCGACTCCAAGGACCTCGTCGAAGATCGCAAGCCGGTCGAAGCCGCTGTACAGAAGAAGATTACATCCTATCGCACGATGGAGCTGTATCGGCAGGAGCTGGTCGACATCATCAACAAGAAGATTCCGGAGAACAGCGCCGCCATCGCCCACGCCCGCGAGTATGGCGACCTGCGTGAGAATGCCGAGTTCAAGGCGGCGAAGGAGAACCAGCGCCTGTTGCTCGAACGCCGCGGCTATCTGGAAAGTGAACTCAACGAAGTGCTGCCGACCGATTTCGCCGACGTCGTCGTCGACGATATCGTCGTGCCTGGTACCAGCGTCGTTCTGGATGTCGACGGCTCACCGCTGACTTACCACATCCTCGGACTCTGGGACAGCGAGCCGGAAAACGGAATCATCTCCTACGACACCGATATTGCCAAGGCGCTGATCTCACGGAAGCGTGGTGACGAAGTCGAGTTGCCGCAGGGGCAGACCGCGGTGATCACCAAAGTCAACAAGCTTCCGGCGGAGATCAAGGCTTGGGTTCAGATCGAATCGGGCGCGACTGCCAAAGTCGCCAAGTAACGTGACCGAGTGCCCCATCCCGATGCGTGACGTGGGACCGGTCAGGATTACCGGTCCGGTGGTCAATGACGAGGTGATGGTGCCGCTGGCGACCTACGAGACACCTCTTTGGCCGTCCACTGATCGCGGTGCCCGCGTCACCAGCCGCGCCGGTGGCATTCAGACGATCATCGTCGACGAACGCATGTCACGATCGATCCTGTTCGAAGCGGGGTCTGCGGAGTCCGCGCTCGCTTTTACTACCGCATTAGCGGCACGCCGTGATGAGCTCGCCGAGGTCGTTGAAGGCACCAGCCGCTTCGGGCGCCTGCGAGATTACCATGTGCAGCATACCGCGAACCTTATCTATCTGCGCCTCGAGCTGACGACCGGCGATGCTGCCGGACACAACATGGTGACTCTGGCTGCCGACCACGTCATGTCCTGGATCCTCGAACAGTGGCCCGAACTCGAGTACGTCTCGGTCTCCGGAAATTTCTGTGCCGACAAGAAAGTCTCGGCCGTCAACGGCATTCTGGGCCGCGGCCGGCATGTCATTTGTGAGACGGTCATTCCGCTGGACCTGTGCCGCAAATTTCTGAAGACGTCACCGGCTGCGATTGCCAATCTGAACGTCAAGAAAAACCTGATCGGCACCTCCTTGGCGGGCGGCGTCCGCACCGCCAATGCGCACTTCGCCAACGTCCTTCTGGCAGTTTATCTGGCCACCGGGCAGGATGCCGCCAACATCGTCGAAGGTTCCCAGGGCATGGTGCATGCCGAGTGCCGGGACGACGACCTGTATTTCGCCGTCACTCTGCCGCACGTCATCGTTGGTACCGTCGGTGCCGGCAAGGAGTCGGAGTGCGTGCAGGAAAACCTGCGCCGGCTCGGCTGCCTCGAACATCGTGAGCTTGGAGACAATGCTCGGCGCCTGGCGGCGATCACTGCCGCGGCCGTCCTCTGCGGCGAGTTGTCGCTGATGGCGGCACTGACCAACCCGGGCGAACTGATGCGTGCCCACGTCGAGTTCGAACGCCAATGAGTGACAGCACAAACCAGCGTAAGGTCGAACACATCGAGATTATCACCGGTGACCAGCAGATCGATCGGCGCAAGTACTATTTCGACGATATCCACCTGACTCATCGGGCCTTGCCGGAGACCGACCTGGCAGACGTCGATCCGGCTGTTTGCTTTCTCGGCAAACGCTTGTCGTTTCCACTGGTCATTTCATCGATGACCGGTGGCGACCACGAGGTTGTCTGCACGATCAATCGCAACCTGGCGACTGCGGCGCAGCGCACCGGCGTTGGCATGGCCGTGGGGTCTCAGCGGGTCATGTTTACCACCCCGTCGTCACGCGAGAGCTTTGAGTTGCGTCAATATGCGCCGGATGCCTTGCTGTGTGCCAATCTCGGTGCGGTCCAGCTCAACTGCGGCTTCGGTATCGACGAATGCCGCGAAGCAATTGACGTGCTCGATGCCGATGCGCTGTACCTGCACCTGAACCCGCTGCAGGAAGTGGTGCAGCCGGAAGGCAACACCAACTTCGCGGGCCTCGCTGCCCGCATCGGTGAGGTTGCCGCGAAACTCGACCGCCCGGTCATCCTGAAGGAAGTCGGCGCCGGTATTTCCCCGGCCGATGTCGATCGCGTCATCGGTCGCGGCATCCGCTACATCGACGTCGCCGGCGCCGGCGGCACGAGTTGGAGTCGTATAGAGAATCAACGCGGCGACACCGATGATTTGGGCTTGACCTTCCAGGACTGGGGCATCCCGACACCGACCGCACTGCGCCTGCTGCAGCCCAGGTGCCACCAGCTGCAACTGATCGCTTCCGGCGGTGTGCGCAACGGTGTCGATATGGTGAAGGCGGTAGTGCTCGGAGCTTCGCTCTGCGGCATGGCCTCGCCCTTCCTGCAACCGGCGATGCGCTCTGCCGATGACGTCGTCGCCGTCATCGAGCGCCTGCGCCGAGAGTTTGTCACCGCAATGTTTCTCCTGGGCGCGGTAACTTTCGATGATCTTTTCGACAACGATCGATTCCTGAGCGCATGACGTTCGTTCATTACCTGATCATGTTCACTTTCGGGGTCGTCCTGATTCTCGGCTTCGGCTTCCTGCTTTTCCGTCGGGTCTCGGTGCCGCAGTGGGCATCTTTTTTTACTCTGGAAGAATACCGCCAGTTCACGCAGCAGGTTAAATCCTGGTTCGAAACTCGTGGCCTGTACGCCACCATCGATGAGGGGATTGTCACCGCCGGGACCAAGCCTGCCGATGACCGCAAGCTGGAACTGGCAGACCTGGCACAGACCTGTGATGCTGCGGATTCGTCGTTGTGGCCGGAGATCATCGACAGCCACTTCAGTTTTCAACTCGCGGCGCTCGATAATACCGAAGCACTGCAGGCGGATATCCGCCACTTCGACAGAATTCGTCACTTGCTTGCAGTGCGATTGATGCCGCGCAGCTTCCTGGATGCTCCCGGCGACGCAGGGGCGACACTTGTCCTGCGCGAGGATCTCGAGGATGTTTTCACCGTACTCGTGTTTGACCTGCCGACCCGGGTGCAGACCGTGCTGCGGTCGGAAGCCCGGTTCTGGGAAATTGACGATGAAGAACTGTTCCGTCTTGGCCTCGACAATGTGCGGGACAATTGCCGGCTCGACGCCGGACGGGAGACGCTGCCCACCGGTATTGTCATCACCGCGTTGACCGGCGGTACTCTGTTTGTCTCGACCCATGCGCTGCTGATGCAGGATCACCCGGAGCGAATCGGGTCGGGCGGTACGCTGGTCGGTGTTCCGGAACGTGGCAGCTTACTGCTGTATCCGATCAGCAGCCGCCGGGCGATGGCCGCCGTCGATGCCATGATCCCGATGATCTACGGTATGCATCGCAATGGCCCGGGACCGGTCAGTGCGCACCTTTACTGGTACCGGGACGGGAACTTTACGACGCTTTCGTATTCGGGCGATGCCGAATCGTTCAGTTTCAACCCACCCGTAGAATTCACAACGATGCTTGGGCAACTGGACGGCTGAGCCGCCACCACGGTGTTTGCGGCGTGGGCATCTTCGGCGTTGCGGCCGAGCCGTTCGATTTTCATAGGGGCCTGCGGCAAGCGTGACAGTGGCAGTTCATCGGTCGTGGCCTGCAGGGCCACGGCCCCTACGCTTCTTCCAGCGTTACGTCGTCGAACCACGCCTGGCCGCCGCCTTCGAGCTCGAAGTGCAGCCAGGCTGCGTCGGACCCTGCCGTGAACTCGCACTCGACGCGGGCAAAATCGGCATCGCCGGTGACGGGGCCGATGACATGTGACTGCTTATGGTCGGTCGGGCTGAAGCCAATTTCGCTCAAGCGGATTCGGGCACCGGTGCCATCGCAACTTTGGCATTTCAGCCAGCCGCTGAGGCGATACTGCTTGCCGGGATTCAGATGGATGGATGGTCCGACAGCCATCTCCGTGGCGACAACCTGACCGGCGCCGCGGCCGCGGAGCCGTATCGAACGGTTGCCGTTGTGACCGCAGCTGTCGTCCCAGTAAATCTCGTGTTCCGGATTGTGCGATGCCCAGATTCCATGTCCGACGACGCCTTTCTCGAGCGGAATCGGCTGCTCGAAATCACTGAGGCGCCCCTGGTAGAAGCCCGGCATTTCCGGATGGTAACTGACATTGACGTGCAAATCAATCGATCGACGATCGGGTTCCGTGAACACCACGTCGGTGCGGTCGTGGTCAATGCCGTAGTGAACAAGCTCCGAGCGCTGCACAATTGCTGCCGCTACCGGTGGTTTGACGCTGAAGAATCGGCAGTGGGCCCTGTATTCATAAGGCACCGCACCGGTGTCGGGGGCCGGTAGGCAGCACAACTTTTCGTCGTACAGATTGCAGGAGGTGACGCAGAAGGTCTTGGGTTTGGACGAGAGCACCATGACCACCGGATTGGTTTTGGCGTCAGTGAAGTAGCCTATGAAGCCGCCGTCCGCAACCCGGCGCTCGCCTTGCTCGTCGTTCATTCCAGGGGTCATGTAGCTGACCGGGTTCTGTGGCCAGCGGATCATGCGGCCGTCCGGATTCTGCCAGATCGTATCCTGATAGCGCTTGGTCTGCGGCCGGTCATCGTACAGGCCGCCGGCATAGAGATTGCAGTACTCGGTGCCATAGGGTTCCGGTGCCGTGAGATAGGCTCGCACATCCGCGAAGTAGCTGTCGGAGCCCGGGTCGTAGCCGATCGTCACCTCGTGGCCCCCGGCGATGCGGTCGTCGTCCGGCCATTCGTGGTCGATGCAGAGGAAAAGCTCCATGCCGGTTGTGTCACCGAGCACAATTGTGCTGTGCGGTCGTTTGGCCTGAGGATTGTCCTTGAGCACACCGATTGGCGACGGTCGGTCGGTTCCCGGCTCGATACGTCCGCCTTTCGGAGTGTCGAGCTGCCACTGCATGACAATTCGTCCGCCGATGTAAGTCGGTGCGTGATAGGGTTTCGGGATTTCTGATAGTTGAGCGGCGGCGTCCCCGGGGTGCGGCGCGATCAACTCCAGCGTGGACTGCATGCGATCGATGATACCGATATGGGCGTCACCGTCGAGAATCCAGACAAAGCGTTCATCGACTTCTTGAAAGGCCAGATGCAGTTCGCGTTGCGCCCGTACCTGGAGATCCCCGGGTATCACCATCTGGTTGAGGAGGGCCGTCAAGTGATGTTCGGTGGTCAGATCGGTGATAGCATCCATATTGAATTTCTACGATTTTTGGTGAATCAGGAATCAACATCCGAAACAACCATATATATGGCATATTGTAACCGATAGCCGGTGAATTCGCAATATGTTCACTCCATCTGGCCTTGCGCTTTTCTTACAACTTTCCTGTGACCGGGCGGTGTGCATCCCACAGGTATGGAAAGGCAGGCTGATCCAGGTTCGAATCCGGTGATCAGCCGCTCAGTTCCAACACAACTACTTCGTATTCCAAAAGTTCGCGTATCACGAATGCGCCGCCTTCCACCTGGTGTGTTTCTTTGGCAACCAGGGAATAAACTTTCTTTGTCCGAATTCCGTCGGGCAGGTGCAGCGAAACCCGGATGTCGTGAATCGGGATGACGTCGCCGACCGGCCGGAAGACGCCGGCAGGGAAGGTTTGATCGTACGAATGGTTGAGCAGGTGGATGACAGTTCGGTTGGTCTCCGCCTGTTCGTAGAAGGTTGCCTCGACAGTGGTCGGCGCGTTGATTCTGATGACCGGCGGGCCGGCTGCAAGGGCTATGCAGTTGAGCAGCAGTTGCTTGTAAGCGGAGTGTCCGATGCGATAGAACAAGCGGTCGATCTGACCTGCAAAATACACCGACTTGCCGGCGCCGAAGTCGTTGACCACGGCGGCTGGGTACCCGGTGTCGAGCCCGGGCATCGCGGGTGTCCGGTCCTGCAGCAGGCCGTTGTCCACCGGCGCGACGCTGTCGTAGATTGTCGCAACGACGTTGCCGCCCAGAGGTCTTACTTTCATTTGCTCGCGCACGCCCGGCGTCACACCGTCCTCGATCTCACCGTGCATGACGGGGGTGTCGATATCCAAGCCGTCACTGAGTGGGTGCTCCGATGAAAAGCCGATGTAGGTCCAGTCCTCGTCCATGACGTCCTGAAACTCACAGCCGAAGACGTCGCGCAGCGCGAAGCTGTGGCGCGACAGTCCGCTGCCATCGTACTGCGAGGTTCGGTGCCCGGCGATCAAGCCGCCGCCACTGTTGACATATGTGCGGATAGCCTCGACCTGTTCGTCATCGAGAAACGGTGAATTGCCTAGCACCAACACCGGATACTGCGCCAGACATTCTGCTGTTAGCTCCTCGTCGAGAATGACATCGACCGGCAGATGGGCGTGGCTGAGAACATCGTACCAGCCTTTGGCGGCATCGACATGCCGGCAGGCTTCATCTCCAAGTATCGCTGTGGCCCGGGCGGACAGCAGCAATGCCACGTGTTTCAGACTGCTGCGGTCGGTGAGATATTCCTCCTGCGCCTTGATCTCCTCGAACACTGTTCCCAATGCTGCCAGCCCACGCCGATCGTGCAGCAACTCCCAATCCCGGGCGACAGCTGACGGGGATGCATCCGAGATCACGATCTCGCGAAATTCCTGGCGTATGTGTGCCGGTGGCTTGGGCAGGCCAACGTACCGCAACTGGCTATACGGCGAACTGACCACGGTTGGGCGTTTGTCGACTCGGGTGCGGGCCGTGGCCTTGCGGATTTCGAAACCACTGTCCCGGACCGTAATGCCGCCACGGGTATCGGATTCCACAAAAATGACATCAAAAGCTCGCGACGAAAAGGCTGGTGCACCAAGGAAGACGCGGTCGTGTTTGTTGCACACCCCGCGGGCCCGCTGCAGGAAGCTCTCGGCATCAGCGTGTGCCCAGAAGGTGAGGGTGGCCTGTTCGGTCTCCACGAGCTCGGCCGGTGTGCCGACGTGGATATTGCACTCCTTGGCGATCTTGTCCCGGCAGAACCGGCAGTAACACAGATGCGGCACGAAGTTGTCGAAAACGATGCCGTCGATTGCATAGTCATCGCAGAGATGCTTGAGCGTGTCGATGATTATGTCGCCATACGGGCTGTTGTGGCAGGCGTTCCCTCCGTTCCTGGCATTGTCGGCAGTGCACTTGGTCCAGTCCGGGTGCTTTTCGCAGATGCCGGTGTTCTGCGAAGGTCCCCATCTGCCGGTGGCGCGGATGCCCAGCTTGTGTGCCTCATCGATGATCTCGGCCAGCCGGTTGAAACCCGCCATCTCCGGGTTGACCGGCAGTTGTGGTGTTTTGAAATACGCCTGGCCCCAGCTGTTGACGATCGCCACGTTCAAGACGTTTGCGTTGATGTCGCGGCATATCCCCAGGACATCCTCTGCGGTCCACTGATCGAGTGTCTGGCCGCGCGGATCTTCAAGCGCCAGGTCGAGCACGCGCAGTGGCTCTTCGTACCATTTACTCATATACAACTTCCATTTTTCGGGGCGGTGGTGAAGGATAGATGCGTCACTGTCAAAGATCAAGCCCTTCCGGCAGCGTGACGCTCACTGCCCGTCCGCATGGGCGTGAATCACGGCAGCAACACCGATGGCTTGTCTCATCGCCTCC
>CAUZJQ010000028.1:0-23880 GCA_963580095.1 Lentisphaeria bacterium
CGTCGACACTCAACACCGCCGTGGCCATCAGCTCTTCGATCAGCTCCGGATCTGCCGCGAGTGCCGCGCGCCTGCGCTTCGCGAGCCAGGACGAATTCCCGGATGCCGTCGTAGACAGGGATGGCCCCGATCTGGAAGTGAGTCTTTTATACCACTTACACCTGCTGCCTGTTCACACTTTCATGCGGGTTAAGCAGATCGAGCCGACTTTACAGATGCAATGCTAAACTATGAGTGGGTCGATAAGTTCCTTCGAGATCACCCTGACGCCATTGGACATGAGGACGTGGATGATGGAGATTTCGTGTTCACGGCCAAGCCGAAGGAATTGCAGGTGTTCTTGGTGAAACACGAAAAGACGCAAGATGCATTCGGCGAAGTTGTGCACATGATCCGCAAGACGGAAGAACAAAACAGCGAACCCAACCAGTAGGTGCTGTTGCCGCCGACTTCGCCGTTAGCTGTCGGTTAAGCCTAAGCCCAGGACGTGCGACAACCAGTCACCGTCAAATGCTTTGCTTATAGGCCGATGGCAGCAAGAAAGTCGTCGATGCATTGGTCGATCTCATCCTGGAGGCAACTGTCCGCGGCCGCGGCCTCGATGTGCAGGCGGATGACTTCGCTCAGATCCTGTGTATTGGAGGTTCCGAAGTTGCCGATATCGAGTTCTTCGCAGAGGCTCTGGGCAACATCGGGGGGGCATTCGCACCCAATCGGTGGGTCGTTGGTGTTGACTACCGTTACTGTTCTGGTGACAGTGGCTGCCGAGTTGCCCGAGGCGTCAGTGGCGTCGTAGTGAATTCCATAGACGCCAACTTTGGCAAGGTTCACCACTGCACCGCTAACCTGAACATCGTTAGAAATGTCGCCATCAAAAGCGTCATGTGCCGTAGCGCCGGGATCAATATAATTGCCTCCCCCGGTTGCCTCCAGCGTCATGTTCGCGTCACCGATAAGCGTGATCACCGGCGCCAGGGTGTCCTGCACCCGTAGAGCCTGTTGTTTTTGGGCGGTATTGTTGACACTGTTGGCGCCATAAATGCCCGCAGCATCACTGACCACGACGGTGACCAGGAAATCCCCCAGTGTCATCGTGTTGACCAGCGCCGCCGCATCGGCATAGGACAGATCAGATCCAAGTTCCGCTTGGGTCGTGGTATTGTGGACTGCGTAGCGGACCTGGTCGGTCAGATCACCATCTATATTGTCATGGGCAGTCGATTGGCCCATTTCCCAGTCCGATCCGGCCTGGATAACCTGCGACTGGCCACCAGCCAGGCTGATCGACGGTTCCTCCAGGTCATTGAGTATCAACGCGAACACTACCTGCTCTGCATGATTACCGCTGTCATCCTGAACGTCATATTTGAACAGGTACGTACTGCGCCGGGTCCAGTCGACCTGCGGCTGCACGCTTGTTTGCCCATCACCATCGAGGTCAATTAGTTGGATCCTCATAGCGACCTCAACCGAGTCATCGACCCGGTCCCAGGCCGTGGCGGTTGGCAGGAGCACCTCAACTGAATTCGCCGCCGTCTTTATAGTCCAGTCCTGCCGGCTCTTGACCGCACGGCCGTCGGGCTGGGTGTACGAAAGATCGTGCTCCCGATAGATGGAGTTGGTCAACCGAAACGCCTCACCCGCCAGGTTCTCACTGGTCGATTGATATTGCGATTCATTGACGTTGTTTTCACCGCCCAAGCCCGTCTGGGTATTATCGCCAACATGGATCACGAGATCTTCAAGTGACAGCGTAATCACCGGCGGCAGAGTGTCTTGAACTTCAACACTTCTTGTCGCCGGCTGCGCGGACTGGCCGCTATCGTCTGTACAGTTGTACTGGATTGTATAGGTGCCGGGGACCCGCATATCGACAATCTGGCCGGAAACCACCACGGCATGGTTCAGGTTGCCGCCAACATTGCTGGTACATGTTGCACCCAAATCCATGTACTGACCATTTCGGGTTGCCTCCAGCGTCATGTTTGCGTCACCGATAAGCGTGATCACCAGAACAGTATCGGCCACCGTTACTGTTCTGGTGACAGTGGCTGCCGAGTTGCCCGAGGCGTCAGTGACGTCGTAGTGAATTCCATAGACGCCAATTCTGGCAAGGTTCACCACTGCACCGCTAACATGAATGTCGTCAGAAATATCGCCATCAAAAGCGTCATCTGCCGTAGCACCGGGATCAACATAATTGCCTCCCTCGGTTTTCTCCAGCGTCATGTTCGCGTCCCCGATAAGCGTGATCACCGGGGGCACGGTGTCTTGAACTTCAATATTTCTTGTCGCCGGCTGCGCGGACTGGCCGCTATCGTCTGTACAGCTGTACTGGATTGTATAAGTGCCCGGGACCCGCATATCGACAATCTGGCCGGAAACCACCACGGCGTGGTTCAGGTTGCCGCCAACATTGCTGGTACATGTTGCACCCAAATCCATGTACTGACCATTTCGGCTTGCCTCCAGCGTCATGTTCGCGTCACCGTTAACTGTGATCACCGGGAGAACTTCGTCAGCGTGGACAAGTGTCGATGCAAGCATCAAGAGCATTGAGATAGACATTAAACGTGCAGACATTTTCATTTTTTTTCCTGCTGACCCTTTTTAAGGACTTTCCGAGTCGAACCATTCGACTCGGAAGCCCGCTGGTTGGGTGGAATCATCACTGCCCAACCCGGGGGTGGATCCACGGTCTTAAGGATCGATTACGTATAGGCTCCCAGCTGCCCAGTCCATGGTGTCGTGACGCGACCACGATAGATTTCGCTGCATAGTCGAGTCTCCTGTGGCTGTTTGGCATTGCTCTGTCCAACACGTTTGTATATAAGAAAAATACGGCCGAATTTCAAGCTTTATTTTCCGCCGCTAATGGCGGTAAACTTCATCGGCGAGCTTCGTCTTCGTCTACTTGTCACGTGGTCTGCGGACGGAGAAGGAACTGAATTCGGTCCATGTCGAATCGGCCGCCGGCATCACGGATATCGCCATGCAGGCAGAGTTTGACTTTACGGCACAGTCCATGACTGGTCGGCTCACGATCTGCCCCATGACCAGCTCTATGGTGTCCGTTCCCCGGCAGTTCTTCCGATATAGACGCGGTCGCGATCACCGTTCGCGGTGAGGGCACCACCATTGACGATCTGCGGATCGAAGAGAAATGACACGGAAGTCCGGGCCCGGCTGTTGTCGTCTCCTTTGATTTTGCGAGGAAAATCACTTGTGACGGCGGTTCCGCGAATATACCTTAGCTCAATGAGTTCTCTTACCTCAAAAATCCAGGCGCTTGGTGCAGCCGTCATTTCCTGGATGCAAAACTTGGGGAAGGCGATAATTTTCACGGCCACGGCCACCCTGCTGATTTTTACACCGCCGTTCAGGGGCCGGCGCATCATTGAACACCTGTACTTCATTGGCGTACTGTCTATCCTGGTGGTGTCGCTGACAGCGTTTTTTACCGGCATGGTCCTGGGGCTGCAAGGGTACTATACGCTTTCCAAATTCGGTTCGGAGGGTCTGCTCGGTAGTGCTGTTGCCTTGAGCCTTATTCGCGAACTGGGACCTGTCCTGGCCGCGCTCATGGTTACTGGACGGGCTGGATCCGCGGTCGCCGCGAATCTCGGCGCTATGCGCATCTCCGAGCAGATCGACGCACTCGACACGATGGACATCGACCCGATAAAATTTCTGGTGGCGCCGCGCATTGCAGCTGCCGTCATTGCGGTGCCGCTGCTGACCGCTATTTTCGACATTGTCGGCATAATCGGAGGATATATTTCCGGAGTCGTGATGCTGGGAGTCAGTCCGGGCATATATATCAGTGGCATGATCTCGAGCACGAGAATGAATGACATTGCCAGCGGCCTCATTAAGCCGGTGTTTTTCGGATTCGTCATCGCCTCGGTCAGTTGCTATCGCGGTTACTTCTGTGACCAGCTGAAAGCGGGCGTCAAAGGCTCCGCCGGGGTCAGCCTGGCAACCACCAGCAGCGTCGTCATTGCCAGTGTCATCATTCTGATTCTTGACTATATTTTGACTGCTTTTTTGCTTTAGCTTGCTGGAAGAAGGATCGCGATTTGATCCGCATGTGCGGGAGGCACTGCGGTTATCTGCCTTGGCAGCCTGACATAGTGGTTCTTGGATCTCGCATCCAACATCGAGAAGCCAGTTTTGGCCGCCGGCGGATTGGAGCGTTTACAATCAAAGCAGTGATAGCGATTGCATCCATCGCTGCACAAACGGACACAGAGCATGCCAGATACAATTGAAAAACAGACGACGGCAACGTCCACGAACGAAGGGGAGCCCATCATCGAGTTCCGCAATGTCACCAAAAGCTTCGGTGACCTGACGATTCTCGATGACATATCCTTCAATATCAATCGCGGCGAGGTGACAACGATTTTTGGCAAAAGCGGCATGGGAAAATCCGTCATCCTCAAGCACATCATTGGCCTGATGCAGCCCGACTCCGGCAGCATCATCTTCGACGGCATGCCTCTGGCCGACCTCGGCCGTTCCGAGCGGCGCGACGTAAAATCACGCATCGGCTACATGTTCCAGAACGTTGCCCTCTTCGATTCCATGACCGTTTACGACAATGTCGCCCTGCCCCTTCGTGAAAAGACGCGAACCAGCGAGAAGGAAATCCGCACAAAGGTATTGGATAGCCTGGAGAAACTCGAGATTGCTGGCACCGCCCGTAAATATCCGGCCGAGATCTCCGGCGGCATGCAGAAGCGCGTCGGTCTCGCCCGCGCCTTGATCATGGCCCCTGAGATCATTCTTTTCGACGAACCCACCACCGGCCTTGATCCCGTACGTAAGAATGCTGTGCACAGTATGATCGCGCATATGAAGCGGAAATTCGGGTTCACCGCCGTGATCGTCAGCCACGAGATCCCGGACGTGTTCCTCATCTCACAGAAGATCATGATGCTCGACCTCGGCAAGATGCTGATCGCATGTTCTCCGGATGAGATAGACAATATCAAGAACCCGGTCGTCCAGGACTTCATTCGAGGGCAGGAGACCACCAAGGACGATGTCACCGGACTGGACAACAAGCTCACCATTGTCCATAAGTTCGACCAGGAAGTAAAGCGTCCTGGCGGGATGCAGTCCCAGGGTTCCATGATCGTGTTCAGGGCCAACGAGTTCGACGTTATCAACGAACGCCACGGTTTCGCTGCCGGACAGCGGGTCATGCAGCACCTCGGCGGATTCATTGAGGAATTCCTGCGGATTTCCGGCGACAACTTCCGTTTCAGCGACGATCTGATCGTCACCATGCTGCCGAACACGCAGGTCGGCATGGCTCGCGTCCTCGCAAAGAAAGTCGGCAATGCCCTCAACGAGGAGAAGTCCGCTGTATGCGAAGACGGTGACGTGCCGTCCTACATCCTCAGCGCAGGTGTCGCTGCCACCACCGGCCGCACAAAAGTAGATGATGTGATCGCCTCCGCGATCGATGAGATGTCCATAATCGGGAAATTTGAACCGGAACTGACAGGGGAAACCGTATGAATCAGAAAGTCACCGAGATATTAGTAGGCGTCTTTGTGCTGATCGGCTGTGTCTGCGTCGGCTATATGACTGTGAAGCTAGGCAAGATGGAAGTCTTCGAGTCCGACCATTATACGCTCTATGCCAAGTTCGACTCGATCACCGGACTGAAGCACGCGACCAATGTGGATATAGCCGGCATCAAGGTGGGCCGTGTGTCGAAGTTGGTACTGGATCAGGAGGATCAGGTCGCCGTCGTCACCATGAAGATCCGCAACGACATAAAGCTCGGCGATGACGTCATCGCCTCCGTAAAAACAAGCGGACTCATTGGCGACAAATACATAAAATTGACGCTGGGCGGTTCGGAGGATTACCTCGAAGACGGCGACTACATCACAGAAACCGAATCATCCATCGATCTCGAGGAGTTGATTAGCAAATACGTTTTCGGCGGCGTAGATTGAGCTTGATGCCGATGGTTCTCCGTGTGCCCATTGACTATTCTACTATCCCATGCTCCCCCAAAAAAAATACACGCCTCCCATGAAGATGACATTTAGATCCATCCTGGCGCTGTCCTGCATTTTTGCTGCTTCCATGCAATCCCTGGCAGGCGAGGCGAGCAATGCCCTGGCGGTGTCCGTGGACAAGATCTTCGCGATTCTCGGAGATCCCGAAATGAAGGGGGACGAGAGGAAGGCGGAACGCCACTCGCAGATCAGGGTGGTCCTCGGCGAGGGTTTCGACTACGAGGAAATCAGCAAACGCGCCCTCGGCAAGGAATGGAAAAAGCTGAACGATGAACAGCGCACCGAGTTTATCGGTGTCTTCAGTCAATTACTGGAGAACACCTACATGTCAGCATTCGAGAAGTACTCCAGTGAGGAAGTCAAATACGAATCAGAACGAGAACTTGGGAAGGGAAAGTTTGTCGTAGCAACCAAGGTCGCGAGCACGTCGAAGATGATTCCGATTCATTACAACCTGATGAATCGCGGTGGCAGTTGGTCCATCTACGATGTCAAGATAGAGGGCGTAGGCCTCGTCAAGAATTACCGGACCCAGTTTCGTAAGGTGATTTCGAAAAAATCCTACGCAGCCCTGGTAAAGCAGCTCGAAGAAAAGGTTGCCAAAGACTCGCAATAGAATTGAGGCCCGGAAAAGTTTCGGCACCTTCGAGCAACAGGTGTTTCACTGTCCACTGGTCACATATGCTAACCTCCTCGAAAGGACAATATCCATGAATCCATTCACGCCGCCGTTCGCAATTTTTACTGCGCTCGCCGTAATCCTTGCCCTCGCCTTCTGTCTCCCCTGCTCTCTGGCCGGGGAGACGGACATGCCACCGCCAGCAATGATGATTGCTCAGGCGGATGCCGCCGGGGACACGGACGACGAGGACTACGAAAATGAATACGGAGACGCCGACGAGGGGTTGTCCGACCCGCTGTATCATTGGAACTATGCTTGGTATGTATTCAACGACCGCGTCTATCTCTGGTTGCTCGAACCGACCGCCAAAGGGTACAGCGCCGTGATGCCGGAGCAGACTCGGGGGTGTGTCCGTAACTTCTTCGACAATGCCATGATGCCGGTACGCTTTGCTAACTGCCTGCTGCAGGCCAAGGGCCGCGCCGCAGTTGACGAACTGACGGCATTCGCAGTCAACACCACCGTCGGCATTGTCGGTTTTCGCAATGCGGCTGAGGACATGCTGCTCTACGAACCGCAGAGTGAAGACCTGGGCCAGACTTTTGGGACTTGGGGGGCGGGGCACGGAATTTATCTGGTCTGGCCCGTTATCGGACCATCATCTCTCCGCGACACCTTTGGGATTGTCGGCGACAGTTTCGTTTCCCCGATCAATCGTCTCTCCACCAATTGGAATATCGGGCTACGCACCTACGACGTGGTCAATGACACGACCTTTCGCATCGGAGAATACGAGCGTGTGAAGCAGGCAGCCATCGATCCCTATTCATCCCTCCGCGATATCTATGTTCAATACCGTGACCGGCAGGTTGCGGAGTAGCAGGCAGCCTCATGGACGAAGAATTTGTCGAAGATCCGTACCTCGTAAAGGTAACCTACCAGTATCAGTTCGAGGACGGATCCGCCGTCAATTTTACCGTTGACTCCGACCTGAGATCAACCGAACAGGAGGAGTATTCAGAGCAGCAGCATAAGTGGGCGGAACTTGATTTTCACAAGTGCGATCACTGCCCTCTGTCCAGCGACGAACACAAATACTGTCCGGCAAGCGTTTCCATTGCAGATATCATCGAGTATTTCAACGAGCACCCGAACCACACACACGCCAGGTGCATCGTCCATACCCAGGGAAAGACGATTGTCGCGGAAAAGGGCATCCAGGAGGCACTGGCGGCGCTCATAGGCCTGAGATTGGCTTCATCCAAATGCCCGATACTCTCCCACATGAAACCCATGGCCCGGTTTCACGATCCGTTTCTCAGCCCCTATCAACTCGTCTACCGGGCAACCTCCATGTTCCTGCTCGGACAGTATATCAGACAACTGGAAGGCGAATCGCCAGACTGGAGCGTTGACGGCCTCAAGGCGCTCTATGACAAAGTCGGCCGCGTCAACATGAAGCTATCCGAGCGTATTTCCTCCGCCGGCGATGTTGAGTCGACACCCTGCTCGATGATGATCTTCTCCGTGCTCACCATCAGCATGACGCTGCTCTTCGACGAACACCTCGAAATTCTTAAGGGCCTCTACCAGTTGCCCGCCGCAGAGTAACGGCGCTCCCGAAGCCGAAGGCGGATGGAATTCTCAATGTCGTCGCGCAGCACAACCTCGGCCTGATGTACGACACTGGCGAGGATGTGTCTGAGGACGCTGTGGTAGCCGATAGTTCGTTAAGCGTAGCGGCGGCGTCCAGCAATGATGATGTCCGGAAGAACCGATATAACAGCGAAGCCGATGAAACTTCCGAGATGGAGTGCTTTGCCGCTTGGTTGATCACTGCCGGCTCACGGGAGAGAGGAAAATGTCATCCGACACCACACACTACGTAACCGGGACACCCGCACCGGAAACCGGTAATCCGTCATTTCGGTCCGAGCCGCGGCCGAAGTTGAAAAATCAGCTGTCGGCTGATCAAATCCGTCAGTATCATGAGGATGGTTTCACCGTAATCCGCGGTCTTCTCGACAGCGGGGAAGCCGAATTCTACCGTGCGGAAGCAAACGTGATTGTCGAAGCTGTCCGTGACCTGACTGAAACCTACCGGCTCGACCCAATGAAAAACCTGCGCTTCGAGCTTGATCCGGAGACGGACAGGGTGTGGAAGGTGGATCCGTTCACCGACATGTCTGCGGTTTTCGGGGCGCTGGCCCGAGACCGCCGTATCTGTGATCGGCTTGCCGGCCTGTATGACGGCCATGAACCGCGTTTGTTCAAAGATAAGCTTATCCTAAAACCACCGCACTCGCACGGCAACAATCTGCACCAGGATCATAACTGGTGGCAGGGCTTCCCCGAAAGCTGTCTGACCGTGACCATCGCATTGGATCGGACCACGCGTGTGAACGGTTGTACGCGCCTGTGGACCGTGCCGGCCCGGCGTTTTCTCCACAAAGCCGGCAGTCTGTCCGGCCAGATACCCGAGTCTGCCATCGCCGGACTGCCGGTGACATACCTGGAATTGGAACCGGGCGACGCGGCTATCTTTCATTGCCTGACACCCCACGCCGCCGAACCGAACAACACCGAGCACACACGCTGCGTACTGTTCCTCAGTTACAACGACAGCCGCGACGGTGAGTGGCGCCAGGCGCACTACGATCACTTTTTCTGGTACCGCACTGCCGCTATGGAGGCGACACGAGACGAGTATTACTTTCTGTGAGAATAGTTGACAACCACCACTGATACAGGTCGGATTGTGCGTAGAGCATGGCGTCGGCATGTGGGCGCCGCTACCGGCGAGGAATAGACATGCGATCGACAATCGAAGAACTCAAGGCGCGCTGGGAAACTGATGAAGGCAAGAAACGGCTTCAGAAGGTTAAGGCCGCTTTGCTGACAGACAAACTTTGGAAGGATACCCTTTTGGGATTTCCCGGTGTTGAGGAAATTGATTCCGAACCTGACCTCCGCGGTGCCAATCTCAGCCGTACCAACCTCATCAACGCCAATTTGAGCGGTGCCAATCTCAGCGGTGCCAATCTGATCGGCGCCAATCTGGGCGGTGTCAATCTCCGGGGTGCCAACCTCAGTGGTGCCGACGTCCGTGGTGCCGACCTCATCGATGCCGACCTCCTCGACGCCAATCTCAGCGGTGCCGATCTCAGCGATGCCGACTTCCAACGTGCCCACCTTCGCGCGGTCGACTTCCTCGGCGCCAACCTCCACGGTGCCGACGTCCGTAGTGCCAATCTCCGCGGTGCCGACCTCCTTGGTGCCAACCTCAGAGATGCCGACCTCCGCGGTGCCAACCTTCACGGGGCTGACCTTGTCGATGCCGACCTCCGCGGTGCCAATCTGAACGGTGCCAAACTCCTTGATGCCAAACTCCACGGCGCGTTGTACGACGATGAAACCCAATGGTCCGGTAACGCCGATTATAAGACTGCCGGTGCAATCCACCTGGTTGATCCGCCTGCAGACGAATAATCGCAATGCGCAGATGCACGTGAAGGTGTTTTGGTATCTCGCGAACTGTTTTATTGCAGGGAGTGGATTTGTCGCTAGCTCTTGTCACTGCTTGCGTGGTATACGCATGGACGGTTGACGGTCGGTCTGGCCAATGTAATGACGCCGAGGGTGTTCGTTTGCCAACTGCTGTGTCTATCCACTCCCGTCGGCGCGCTCGGATCTATAATGGCAGCTGCCCGGCAGTTACGACGTTGCCACGAAGCAGGCGTTCTGGTCTTCAGTCGGTTATCGGTCTCTCCTCTTGCGGCTTTTGCAGGTTCGACATCCCCGGTCGCAGGGGTATGTTTCGATAGCCCTCCTCCAAGCGTCTAATCAACAATCAGTGAAGTCTATGAAAACTCTGGTATACAACGGCCCCTGGGACATGTCTCTGGAAGTCGTGCCGGACCCGACACCGGTTGCCGGTGAAGTCCTGCTCAAAATCGAAACGGTCGGTATCTGCGGCAGCGACGTCCACGGGTTCACCGGCGAAAGTGGCCGGCGCCGGCCCGGCATGATCATGGGCCATGAAACTTGCGGTCGCATCATCGAACTTGGTGACGATGTCACCGGATTCCAGGTGGGCGATTCCGTCGCGGTATTCCCCAGTGTGCCGTGCAACGACTGCGAGTTTTGTGCTGACGGCCGCGAGCAACTCTGCGAAACGAAGGAGATCATCGGCGTCAATCTGGACGACCACGGCGCCATGGCAGAGTACATGACCTATCCCGCCGGCGGTTTGTACAAGCTGGCGCGGGGGGTCGATCCGGCCATTGGTCTGCTTGCCGAACCGATCGGTGTCGGCATGCACGCGATGAAGTTAATGGACCCCAAGCCCAGCGACGTCGTTGCCATTGTCGGTGGCGGCATGATTGGCACCGGTTTGACAATTGCGCTGAAGGCGCACGGCGTCCGGAATGTTTTCGTTCTCGACATGATTCCGGACAAGCTCCAACTCGTCGCTTCCTTCGGCGCGCACCCGATCAACATCAAGACCGACGACGCGGCCGAGGTGATGCAGGAGATCGCTGGGCGTCCGACCGCGAACGGTGCCTTCGAAGCGGTCGGACGCGGCCCCACGGTGCGCTCTGCGTTTGACTTGTTGGGGACCGGCGGCACGCTGGTCGTCATCGGCAATCTCGACCAGGAGTTTACGTTGCCAATGCAGTTGGTTACCTGGCGCGAAACGATCATCCGCGGCTCCTATGGCTTCTCCTGTGCGGACTTCGCCGATGCCGTTGATTTAATCAATCAAGGCAACATCGATTTGTCCCCGCTGATCACCGGGCGTTGTACTTTAGAAGAAACGCCCGATATCATGACGAAGCTCGGCCGCGAAGAAATGCAGGCGACCAAGATGGTCATCTGCCCGTAGGTTTCGGCTGAAAGAACAAATCAAATTACTTGTGGCTGACTTTCTAACTGGAAATAGAACGTGGCAACGGCAGGGACCAACGAACTGATTCGCAATCGTAAGGCGCGGTACGACTTTCATGTGCTCGAGACCTACGAGACCGGTATCGCGCTGGTCGGCACAGAGGTCAAGTCCTGTCGGTCCCACAATATCAGCATGGCGGATGCGTACGCCCGCGTCGAAGGCGGCGAGTTGTGGATGTACAATGTACACATCGACGAATTCGTCCACGGCAACCGCTTCAACCATGATCCACGACGACGACGGAAACTGTTGGTACACCGCTCTGAGCTCCGCAAGATCAAGCAACAACTCGATGCCCAAGGCCTCACTGCTGTACCGCTGTCGCTTTATCTGAAACGCGGCAAGGTAAAGGTCAAACTCGGCATCTGCCGGGGAAAGAGTAAAGGCGACAAGCGTGAGACCGTCAAAAAACGCGAGGCGCAGATAGAAATGCGCAAGGCAATGCAGAACAGGTAAGCAAGGTATCGGTGAAGAGTGTCAGTGAACAGTGTTCATAAAATCAGCCATTTACCACTCGCCTCCTGCTTTCAGCACCACGCCTTGGGGCGGAGGATGGCCACCTGCCGCCTGATATGAATGTTTCGGATTTCGACTATGATCTGCCTGAAGAGTTGATCGCCCAGGTGCCGGCGCCTGAACGGCGTGCTTCGCGCATGCTCGTGATGTCGCGGACAACCGGCGATTGCGAGGTTCGAAAGTTTGCGGAGTTTGCAGAGTACCTGCATCCGACCGACTGCCTGGTTCTCAACGACACCCGGGTCATCCTGGCACGCATTTTTGGAACGAAAGTTCCAACTGGAGGTGCCGTCGAAGCGCTTCTCACCACACCTGTCCGTGACGGTGTCTGGCAGGCGATGCTCAAACCCGGTCGGCGCCTGCCTCTTGGTAGCCGCGTCGCGATTACCGGCAGCGATGCAGAGTTCGAAGTCACCGGGCGTAATCCTGCAGGCACTTTCGAGATCACTTTCTCCACGACAGCAGTTTTCGAGCTGTTGCAAAGATGTGGACACATGCCACTGCCGCCGTACATCCGGCGTTCCGATGACGCCGCCGATGCAACACGGTACCAGACGGTGTACAACGCCGCGCCGGGGGCAGTGGCGGCGCCGACAGCCGGGCTTCATTTCGACGAGGAGATGCTAAAGCAGATCGAGGCGATGGGAGTTGCGATCATACGCCTGACTCTGCACGTCGGGGTCGGCACTTTTCAGCCCGTTGCGGTGGAACGGCTCGAGGATCATGTGATGCACACCGAGCAGTACAGGCTAGGCACCGAGGCGGCAGCCTGCATCAATCAGCGTCGAACCGCCGGCGGCAGGGTGATTGCTGTGGGTACAACCAGTGTTCGCGTACTGGAGACCTGTACGACAGATGACGGGGGCACGCAGCCGGCTACGGGGACAACTGGAATTTTTTTGTATCCGCCGTACAAGCCGCGTTCGGTCGACGTGCTGCTGACGAATTTTCATCTGCCGCGTTCGACTTTGCTGATGCTGGTGTCTACATTCGCCAGACGCGAACACGTGCTGGCCGCCTATCAGCGGGCGATTGCCGAGCGCATGAAATTTTACAGCTACGGCGATTGCATGTTGCTGGTGTAAGAAGGCAGAAAAAAGGCGTGTTCGTGTTTTACCTCTGAGCGCTCCTCTTAATCGCCTTGATGACGAAAAACGATGCCGAGTGGGGAATAACAATCTGATGACGGGGTTCATTTGACCAGTTCCGTAACACTGATCCGATGCAAGAAGCGCTCGATGACAGGGCTGGCCAGTCTTTTTATTCTGGTTGTTCTGACAGTGGCTGCGACGTTTGGATGGCGCTGGTGGTCGCAACGGAACGACGCTGGATCGAAGCGTTACAACTCGCTGATTGAGCAGACGGCGGATCGGCACAACATGGATCCGAGCCTGGTCAAGGCCGTCATTTTCCAGGAAAGCAATTTCAATGCGAATGCTCGCGGCAAGGCTGGAGAGTATGGTCTCATGCAGATTACCGAAGGCGCCGCGAAGGACTGGGAACGGGGTACTGGTAAAAGCTTTGGCTCACCTGGTTCGTTGTTTCGTCCAAAACTCAATGTCGAGATCGGCACCTGGTACCTGGCCCAGGGCTACCGCAAGTGGCAGGGACATGACGAGGTGCTCACGCTGAGCCTTGCCTACTACAATGCCGGCCCGAGCCGGGCGCAGGAATGGGCGGACGCTGCCGGTGAAAAAAAAATCATTGATACAATTCCCTTCTCGTCAACGCGGCAGTATATTAGCCATGTGATGCAGCACTTCAGAACTTTCAGTAGGGAACGTCGATTCCATGATGAAACCGAAGAGCCCTAAACATATACAGGCGCTGATCAACCTGCTCGAAGACGAAGACCGTCATGTTTCTTCGATGGCGATGCAGCAATTGCTGACACTCGACGGAGATGTTGACCGGTTGATCGCCGAGTTCCAGGAGGCGGCGAATCCTGTCCTGCGTGGCCGCATCCATCAACTCGGAAACATCGTCAAACTGCGGCGAGAACGCACCTTGCTGATCAATGAAGTGGTTGATGGCAAGCCGACGATCTGGGATGGCATCCTGCGCATTAATCGCCAGTACAATCCGCAGATAAATCTGCGCAATCTCAATCGCATGATCGAGGAACTGGCGGCGCGTGTGCCCAGTCCAATTTCAACAGTCGGCATGGCGACTTTCATGCACAACGAGACCTTCACCTTCACGGGCGAAGATATTCTAGGCGCCGACCTTTATCTGCTCGAGGACGTCCTGGCCCAGCATGTCGGGGCACCCATCCTGCTCAGTGTCATCGCCAAGCATCTGGGCGAAATGTACGGGTGGAATGCCTTGATCGTGCTATTCAAGGGAAAACATTGCCTGTACGACGAGCAGACCTGCGATCTTGTCGAACCCGCAGAAAGCTGGCGGGTGACACGTTTGAACCGCGACGACAAGCTGCATCCGTGCGCCGATCGTGACATCTGGCTGACCATCCTCTGCCAGCTGTTTCTCTCGGCCATGCTCGAAGGGCGGCTGCAGACCATTCACCGGATCGGTAGCATCCTATCTCGCCTGTGTGGCGGCGAGTTCAGCAAACTGCCCTTCCCGCTGGGTAGCTGATCGGTGCAGAATCAGCGTGAATAATCCAGATTTGCGGTTGAAGGACCACGCTTCACGGGGCATTATTACCACATGCGCAGTGCGCATTGTTGCCATGAATCAATAAAGCCACACCGAGAACATAACTTGAGAACAATTCTCAGCATTCTCACAGGATGTTTGTTTGCCCTGTCTGTTGCCGCTGTCGAAGGTATCGATGACCTGTCGCGGTACGACTATGAAATAGAGCTGCGGACCATCAGGCAGGCGTTGGCCAAGATCGAAATAAAAGACGTTGCCGCCGAAATCAATCTTTCCATGCCGGTGCGAGCGCCACAACTGCTGGCCGATCAGGTCGACAAGATGATTGAAAAGAAAGTCGAGGCTGCTATCGAGGCGAATTTTCCGTCATCCCGCTACGACGAGATTGCCCAGGCGGCCAGTGAAAAATACCGTATGTTCAAGGTTGGCGATTTCGTCTCTATGGACGGCATCCAGCGAGGCGAGTGGCGCAGGATTGAGGGATACCTCGACGCGATCACCAATGATCGTATAAAATTGGGCGATATCTACTACGCCCGTCAGGACCTCACCGAGGTGACCCGGCCGAAATTCTACCGCGAAGACCACGAGGAGGCGGTCCGTAAGTACACAGCCATCCAGACCCGCAACTTCGATTTGGCCAAGAAGGAGTTCCGTGAAGGACAGCGCCGATTGTTCGCCAACCAGACATGGCCGAAATTCGGCTATGTCTACTCGCGCCGTATGCGCCGATGGGTGCCGGCGGAAGCAGTCCTGCGCAACCGCTACCAGAAAAAACTAAAAAAGATGGCCGCCGAGCTGCGCAATGGAATCAAAGAGGAGATCTACGCCGACAACGGTTACATCGTGGACAGCCTAAACCAGTGGGTACTTGAAAGCGATGTCGCATTGACGAGTAACACTTCGATGCTGGTCATGGTTCGCCAATTCCTTCTGCAGGAAATGAAGGATGGTTCGTCCAGTGGCGGTGAAGAGCAGCAGAACGACGACAATCGCGACGGCGAATGGGAAGATGAATGGGGTGATGAAGACCAGGGCAACACTGGCCGGGGCAACCGCAGCATTCAGGCTGCGAGGGGGCCGGGAGCCAAGCAAGGCCTGCGCCCGAGGCAGCCGCGTGACGTCAGCGACCTGTATGACGAGTGATCATTGCACTGCCGCCCCCGGGCAACCCGATTCAGTAAAAGCTGCATGTTGACAAGTAGGCCTTTCGCGAGTGGAGTTTTACGGTCGGGGAGGATATGCCGTCCGGACAGATACCCATGCCGCTCAGCAACTTCGCAGTGTGTGGTCTGCCAAAGCCCGCGAGTTAAGTACAAGAGGTTGAGTTTGAATTGACCGAGCTGATAGCACAGCAGTAAGGCCTCTGACAAAACAGTGCCCCGGTGTTGGCTCGTCGTTCGGCTTTTCAAAACACGCAATCGAACTCACTCATCTGCCGATGGCGGACGACGCTGTGATTTCTTTTTCGACTTTTTTTCCCTTGCCGTCCGCCGCCGCCCCAGCGCTGCCCGCGACACGCGTGTCGGCGTCCGCTTCGGTTTGCGATAGTTCAAGCGCGCCACGACTGTCCGCAGTTTGTCGATACAGTCCCGGCGATTCATCACCTGGCTGCGATGCCTCTGGCTGTTGACGATCAGTCCGGACGGCAGATGTTCGAGACGTACCGCAGAATCGGTCGTATTGACGTGCTGACCGCCCGGCCCGCTCGACCGGGTCGCAGTGAACTGGCATTGCCGCAGCAAGGCCTCATCGTCTTCCGGCAATATTATTTTCTTTTGCTGTGCCATGTCCGTAAAAATTCTTTCATTTTCATATGGTAAGCCGGGGGTGACCGGTAAGCAATGCGCTATTCACCAAGTGGCGCTTGAACGAAAAACCATCTGGCCGGGCGTCGTTGAACGTTCTCATCGGGAGCTGGGGAATCACCGCTTGCTACGGATAAGCGTGATTGTGAAAACCTGAATTTACTGGCCGTGCACATCGGGATCGTACTCGAGGAGTCGGACATTATCGATATAGATCTGGCCAGGTGGCCAATAAGGATAGAGCATGACCCGGACATACTTGACGTTCGGCGTGAAACGTGTTGGGCCGAAGGGTTTTTTATTTCGCGAGAACACTTGCCACCCACCTGCCCCTCCGGCGTCCATACGCCCGCGCCACACATAACGATGAAAGAATCCTTTCTTGTCGGTCATCTTCGAGGGCACCGTTCCAATCCCACCGGGTTCGCCTTTGGCATTGGCGATGTATTCGCGCACCGCCCCGGCCTCGTCAGCGAACGAGGTGGACGGCTTTTCAGAATAGCCGACCAGCCAGATGAACATCGCGACATTGCCCTTTGTCTCGACAGTGAGCCAATAGCGCTGGCCGAGCTCAATCGCTATGGGGTCACTCCAGAACCACACCCCGTCAAGTCCGGCAAGGGTGTCGTATTTCGGCTCGACAGTCGGTTGTTTCGCAGGGGCATCGAGCGGCGAGGCGCCGGCGGCAAGTTTCACCCACCATCCGTAAGCCTGTGACTGCATTACATCTGTGTCGACTTTGAGGACCATGCCTCGTTCGCCGTCCGGATCGGGAACCCAGAACGTCGAGAGCCCGTCAATCGTCTGCCAGTTGTCGGGCGTGACGTTGCCATTCTCGAAATCCCCGTTGGGCAGCAGGTTCTCACGATTCGGGACATCGGCCACCTTGGTCCCGGCCGGTCGGACAGCTTCCCAGGCGATCAATTCCTTCCGCACCTGTTGCAGCACGCCTTTTTCGTTATCGAAGATCTCGGTCTCCGCCAGGATCTCACCGCCGGGTACGAGCATAGTGCTGTAGGCAGTGGTATAAGCTTTGCGTTTCGGCGCCGAGGCGATCGTTTCACTTTCCCAGCAGATGAAGTTCTCGTCGGCAACTTTCTTCTCGATCGCCAGCCGGGTCACCTCGGTGACGATTGTCTCGCGACGGCTTCCCCTCACCTTCTGCAGATGCTTGAGAAAATACGGTGACTGGTCGGGACTGTACCAAGCCTTGATCTTGACGTCGGCACCGGCTTTCGTGGTCAACTGATGTGTCTGGCAGGTGAATGTCTTGTCTTCTATGTGATACTCACTCAGGCTGTATTTTTCCGCTGTTATCTTCTCGAAAAGCGTACCGTCCCAGGCGTACTTAGCCGGCTCTTTTCGCTGCACGTCCTCACCTTCTCGGATCTCGCGGGTGACAACGTAGCCATCCTCGTCGACGCGCTCAAGTCGTGTGGTGATGTCGACAATGCGGACGACCGTATTGCCGTCGCGCCCGGTCGTCGCCGTCGTCACCCGAACGGTCTGCCAACTTCCTGGTGCGTAACGGCCCCAAGGATGCGTGGACGGGTGGATAAGGATCGCTGCTACTTGTCCAGCAACAAAAATAAACAGGATTGCGACGAAGAATTTCAACTCAGGTTCCAGGCGGATGTGTCAGCGGGTAGCAAGTTGCGAGTGGAAAAATACAAATGGCAGGCAAGCCACTTAATTCGAAAAGACACCTCAAACCTGACATCTGAAGCCTCTTCCATCACTGTTGTTCCTTCAGTTTCTCACGTGCCATGTCGGTGAAGTCGTCATTCATGCCGATTGCCAGGAGCTTTGCCAATTCAATCTGCGATTTTTTATGCCGGCCGAGCTGCTCGAGGGCTATGGCGAGTTGCCAGCGCGCTTCCGATTCAAATGAGGCGCCGGTCGCCAACCCAATGGCACGGGCCAGGTACCGGGCGGCGTCCTGATGCTGTTGCCGCCTGGCAAGGATCGTGCCGCGCCAGAAGAACGTGTGCCCTTTAATTTTGTCGCTGGCGAACTTCTCTTCCCATTCATTAACGATCTCCAGCGCCGCACCATAGTTCCCGGCGGCAAGGAATTCACGGATGGCATTCGGATAGGCGCCGATCCGGGCAGCCCGTACCTGTGAGGGAATATGATGGCCGCGCAGAAGTTCCACACGTTTGTAAAAACCGCGGGCCGTGGTCCGGTCACCATGCCAGATTGCCGTGTCGCCGGCAGCGTTGATGCCACGGCGGTAGGCCGCTCGCGCCTGGTCATCGACAACCGATGTTTGGGCGATCGTCTCGATCTGCCTCAGTAGGGCCTCCGTCGTCTCGGGTTGCCCGCGTTTGACGCCCATCAGCCAGATGAGCTGTGCAATCGAATCCATTCTCTCGGCTGCCGGTGTCTCCACGAGGATCGATGCCTGGAACGCGGCAATGGCATCGTCGATGCCTTCATTTCCAAGTTCCAACGCACAAAGTGCGATCAGTCTATTGATGCGCGCCGCTGTTTCGCTGTGACTGTCTCCGAAGCGATCAATGAAAATTCGCCCTATACGCTGGGCGTCACGAGGTCGCTCACTTTCGGCGAAGAGATGCGTCATCTCGCTCAGGGCTTGAGGCTGCAACTGATTCGGGTCGTACGTCTCGACGATGGCGGCATAGTCAGACGGGCGCCCCTGGGTGATTTCGTCCGAAACATCCTGAATCTCGTAAACCGGAAGTAGCCATGAAACCTTCGCATCCCCGGCACTCAACTGGATATTATAGTTCCCGAGACTGGTGAAAACGTGTTGCACGGACGCACCGGCGGTCGTATGCCCGTCGCCAAAAGCCCAGTGAAATGTCGTATTGTCGGGAAACGCACCGGGATGACCGACCTCGAAACGAACGCGCGTGTACTGCCCCTCGCTGCGCTGTTGCGGCCAGATCGAATCAATGATCGTCGGTTCGAAATGCAGCAGTGCAGACGTGGGCGATTCATAACGCGTTACGGCTGCCGCATGCGGGACTGTGTACAGTGATTCAGGAACCGGCAAAAACTGCCCCTTGCGTGTGCCGGGCGGACACCAGCCGAGGAAGGCAAGCTGTTTGAGCAACACCTCCTCGTGATAGTACTCGAGGTAATGGCGGCCAGCCGTAAGTTCGACCGTCTTGCTGAACTCGCCGCGCATGCCCTTTTCAGCGGCATGTCGTCCCGGCCAGTGCGCCAGGTCCTTTCCATCGATGAACGAAAACGACGCCTCGTTGGAGGCGGTGCAGAAGGCATAGACACCGGTTTGCGGGATGTCGATCCAGCCGCGATACACACTTATGTAATAGTTGGAGGAACCAAATGGATTGCGCGCATCGGCAATGCGGCGTTGATACCGGGCGCCATACTTTTCCGTACTGGCCGCCACCATTGTTCGCAACTCTTCGACGGTCCCGGGATTGGCGCCTTCGGGCCGCTGGATCGTGCTGAAGACAAATCCTGACTGTGGGATCCAGTTCCCGGTTGGTGCCCCACTGCCTGGTGTCGGGTCACGGACAACCTTCCAGTTGTCTTGCTGCGCATCGGGGTTATCGAAATAGACAAAATACCTCTGTCCCGCGGCGGCAGCAGCGGCGCGAAAGGCGATCAATGAATAGTGAGCAGCATCGTGAAACGTGAGTTCAAAGGGAACCATCTCTCCGTTACGATCGAGTACACGGTAGTCACGGCCATCGGCTTGGGCGCGCCCCTGACACATCACTTTGACAGCGGCGGTCTGAACGTCGCCGCCGACCGGCCGACTGATCTCGACGACCGCCCTCGCCTGCCATGCGTCCAGGTGCCAGGGAACCGCATACGTGTCGACCGACAGCAGAAGCACGCAGGCAATCAGATAATTATTCATCATGTGGATATGGCGGTCAAATCCCAGCACTTAAATTGTCATGTTTCTGTGTGCTGCGGACTGCTGGGCAGAGTGAAAGAACAGGCCCGGCATTGATCTGTTGCCGGGGCGGTCGAAAATGACCGTGCCTCCTGTGAACAGGCGAATCAGAAATCTTAATCTCATCTATCGTCTTCCCGGGCTAAGGTGCGGTAGTACTCCTCGAGCAATGACTCGTAGCCTTGAGGGTAACCATCATCGTTGGACTGCAGCAGTTCGTCGCGCAGCTTTGCCGGTAACTCGCGGGCTTGATGCAGGCTCAGCGCCGTGGTTTCGTCAAGGCCGGCTGCTGCTGCTTTCAACTGGCCAATAGCGATTTTTCGCTTGCGTGAAGCATCTTCGTAGCGCAGGTCGCGCAAATCTGTTTCGACTGATTTCATCAGTTCTATGGCATTGCCAAGCCGCCGGCCGCTGACACTCGCCGTATCAAGTTCCTTGGCAATCCTCTCGGCCTTTTCGCGCGTGCCCGTCTGCTTGGCACTGAGTCGCTCCAAGTCACGCACAAAATCTGGAGGCGTCCCGCCTTGCAGACCCTTCTTGCCGCTGCCTGCCTTTTTGCCACCTCCGGTCGAGCCGTTGGGGTCGAGTTTTCCCTCCTGCTCGAGCTTTCCTTCCTCGTAGCGCTCTTTGTTGAGACGTGCCGGCGTCTTGCGGCCCTCAAGTCCGCGGGCGATCGCGCCGACCATCTGACCGGATGCCTTGCCGCGCCGTCCATCGCCGGAACGACCGGACTGCTCGTTGGTGTTCGGCAGGTCGTTGCCCGTCTTACCCTTGGCGGAGAAATTGCTTTGCGGTCCGTCCATGACACCCCAACCGGCCTGGTCCAGGTTCTCACCCCAGGCGGACGTCGCGTCATCGGCTTCTTCATCGAATTCCTCTTCCTCCTGCAGCAACTCGCCGATCAGGTCCTCGAGCACATCCGGCAGCGGCATCTCATCGAAGTTCATCGGCTTGTTGCCCAAGGGATCCTCGATATTCCACTTGAAGTAGTCCGGTTCATCGAGCAACCACACTTCAAGGTCCTCCCTCATCGTAGTGGCTCCGCTGACAACCATTTCCTCGACTGGAATATCCAGCTTGACGGTTGCCTTCCGGGGTTTTGGCTCGATCTCCTCGAAGACGGTATTGATGTCTTCGCGCAGACCGAAGTCATCGACGAAGCCGGTGGGTAATTTCGCCAGCTCCTCGACCGTGCCCTTTTGCCATTTTGACCAGCGGCGGCGGAACTCTTCGAACTGCTCGAGATCCTTGAGTTCCTCGTCATTGAACTCATCGACAGGCTTTTTCGGCATCTTTTCCATTTTCGAGGCCATCTCGGTCTCATCGATGGTGAGGCGGTTGAGGTCGAGCAACAGTTTCGCCAGGGCTTCCGACAGTTCCTTGTGTGCCGGCTCGTCTTTGTCACGGATACGGCGCAGCGACCGGCGCGCCTTGTCGTTGCGTTGGAGACGTCGCAGCATGTCTTCGAGCACGGAAATTATTTCGTCCTGGACCGGCAGTGAGTTGTTGCGCAGCATGGCGGCACGAGCATCATCCTTCGTGGCCTTGCCGGTTTCCAACAGCCTGATAGCGTCGGCCATAAGCCCGGCATACAGCTCGTCCAGTGCTTCGATCATGGTGGCCACCGGCAACTTGCCCTTTTTCATCGCGCGGGCGAGCACGGCGGTGTTCGTGCGGATTTTGATCTGCCGCAGCAGCAGTGTTTCGAAACCGATGCCGGATGCTGTCTGGGCACGATTCGAGCGCTGCAGCCGGATTAGTTCCTCGAGTACGGCGGCATAGTCGTCGAGCTGCATCTGCAGCTTGGCGAGCTCCTGTTCCGGGGTGACGACAAAAATCGAATACCGTCGGGATTCGCCAGTTCCGGGACCGGTTTGGTCGTTGCGATCGGTGACCGTTGCCCAATATTGCACGACATCGCCGGCACCGATGCCGGTGCTCTCCAGATTCCAATCAAATTCATGGACGGTGCGACTGTCGATTGTCGGAGATCGCGGGAAGCGTATAAGCTGGCGGGGTGTGGTGAGATTGTTGACACGATACACAATGCGCACATCGCCGACTCCGAAATCGTCGCGCGCATCGACAGCAAGCGGCAGTGTATTGCCTGCTTCGACCTGTTCGTCACGGCCGGGCATGACAATCGCGACGGTGGGTGGTCGGTCGCGGATCAGGGTGAGCGGATACCACATGGGATCCATATTCTCGTAACCGTCGCTGTCGATCAGGCGGAAACGATAACGCGTTGGTGCCTGGAACCCGTCCGTGTCGCCGTTGGCGCTCCGCGCCCCGCTGGCTTGGAGGATTTCGAACGAAGCCACCCAGACATCGCTGCCCCGGGTGCCCGCCAGCCGGATCACCTGCCCGGATTCTGCTTCAAGCGTTGCTTGGTCAAGGGACTTCGTCGCCTTTAGCCTAAGCGATACGCGGGTACCCGGAAGCGCTGTCATTTCACCGCCGGCGTTCTCGATCGTCTGTGGTTCGCGACCGATGTATTCCGGGGACTCGAAGGTGAGTCGAAGGCTGTCTATACGTGGGCGTTTGACGATTTCGACCCGCTGTGGCGCCGTATTATCGTCCCCGGCAGCTATGTAGAACTGAAAGCCCGCCTCAACATCCGCCGCCACGAAATGAAAGGACTTCTTGTCGGCCTGTGACCGATCAGCGGCAAGCTGCATCGGCTGCGGTCGCCAGTTCTTGCCGTTCCGGCTGCGATAGAGTCTGGCGGAGTCCGGCAGATGGTCGCCGCCGACATCGACAACAATCTCGATACTGGCGCCTTCGGGAAATCGCTTGCCCGCAGCTGGCCGGATGGATCCCCTGTCGATAACGGTTGATGTGTAAGGCTTGATGTCGGCTATTGGCAACAGCAGGCGTTCGAGACTGTTGGTGAATCGAGGCGTAAAAATGACGGCGTAGAGAACGATCAGCAATAACGCAGCACATGTCAACAGCGCGGCACGGCGCACGGGCTTCCAATCGAGGCAGTCGCTCATTTCCAAATCGGCCGTTGCCGTTGCAGCGTCCGACACGATGGCATCGACGATGGTGGACGAGCCGGCGACTTCACCGCGACCAAGCTGCAGGGCATTGATCAGGCCGTTGTGCAGCTCTGGATGGTGGTGCTCAACCAGTGCGGCGAAGAAGTCATCGCGCCGGTCCTGCAGCCAGCGACGCAACACCAGGAATAGAAGGCCGGCCACCAGTCCACCCCAAAGGACACAGGCCAGCAGAAACCGGCCAAACACGCCGAGGCGGAAAAGATTATCGACGGCAACGAGAACAATAACGATCGCAACAACCCCGGCGGCCGCCAGCAGAACCCCCTCTACCAGTTTCGCCCAGCGCCACTGCCGGCGTATTGTCTCCATCTCGTGGCGGAGTCGTGAATAATATTGAGAAGCTTCCATGTCAGCCTCTGTGTTGGT
>CAUZJQ010000029.1:0-23576 GCA_963580095.1 Lentisphaeria bacterium
ACTCTGGTGATTCGATCGGAATGGGCTGTAATCAATCCGCTTGACGGTTCGCCTTCACGGCCGAGCCGGCCCGTGCCACTGGACTGCGTGCGTCAATTCGACCTTATCTCACGGTCAGATCGACGGACCCGGGGACGTCGGGATCATCTGGCGCCAACTCAACCAGCCACTCGGTAAAAATCAAGTTCACTCGTCGGCACAACCATGCCACGGCCAACAAAGACACGGGCAGTGTACGTCGCCGAAGTCATCGAACTGGCGGCGTTGCCCAGGCGACCTGCCGATACAGCTCCCGGCTCCAGCACAAGCGACAGGGAAATAGCAAAAAATACATGAGTACGATGCGATGCGAAGGGATTCCAAGAGTTCATTTTATCTCCAAACTCATCCGATATCCTACGACCCCAGTGACAGTGCCAGAGTTTAGCACAGTTTTCAGTGTAACCATATCCCCTTGATTAACCGTGACTCGGTCAGTCGTGTTGCCAACGGGATCGAAGCTACTGGTGGCCACGACATGGGTGACTGCGAGAGGCGTGTCTGCGCCGTTCACCCTGATGGTGGCTGTCACTGAAAAATCAGGATCCGGAACACCCCAGCCCGGGTTCGTATCGCCATATTCCGGAAAGATGAACAGATTGCTGATCTCGGCATCCCTGGGCATCAACGTTTTAATACTTTGCGTTTCACTGCCCACGGTGCCGTTCGGGCCGTCCTTTGCTATACTCACATACGTGGTACCGTCATTTCTAAGTTCAAACCCCTCAAAGAGGACCGCCCCCTGCCTGGCCGCATCGGAAACTTCTTCCGCGACTTCAGCCACCTTAGCCCGTATCGCATACGGCACTGCGACGATGCGTACTCGTGGGGTCATCTCGTCGTCCGCGTCCACCTTGATGCCGAGCCAGAGCTGAGCGTTCTCATTAAAGGCTTTCGACGTGAGCTTGAAGCCCGCGTCCCATAACTTCTTCGCACAGGCAAGACGGAGCTTTGGTTCATCCATGCCTGACAATGTGCACGCAATCGCAAGCTTAGAAGTCCTGATATTCAAACTCAGGACGCAGGCAATGCTCACCGGCTTCGGCAAGCCCTGCCATGCCGTTCCGTTGTCAGGGACGATGTTCGCCCAATCGGCCTCAAACGGATCAGATCCGAGCAGATAAACCGCCTTGCCCGGGACCGCACGGAAGAGGAGCAGGCTGTTTGCCTCCCAGGGCGTTCCGTGTCTGGTGATCGGCACCTGTTCGCGGTACACGCCTTCGTCAATCAGGATCTGATCGAAGTCACGGGCCCTGGCCGTCGCTGCGGAATGGTCTTTAGCGGAAGCGATTCGGTGCCGGGATTGTCATCTGACGCATGGGCGCAGTTCTGTGCCACATGATACGTGTCACCATGGGTCTCCCAGGCATTGGGAATGTACGGCTTCATTGCGTCATCAATCCGCCATCGACGACAATGGTTGCACCCGTGGTGTAACTGGCGTCATCGGACGCCAGATAAAGGGCGGCGCCGCACAGCTCTTCGGGCATGGCGAAGCGGCCTGCGGGCACGAACTTCGCGCAGTAGTCCACCGAGTCCTGCGAGTCGTACCACGGCGTCAGTTTGGTCTTGATCGTGCCGGGCGCGATGGCATTCACCTGGATGTTATACTCTGCCAGTTCGAGCGCCGCCGCGCGGGTCAGCATCTGTATGCCCCCTTTGCTCATGCAGTAGTGGGACGCGCCGGGATCTGCGATCTCGGCAGAAATTGAACTGATGTTGATGATTTTTCCCTGCTGCCGTTCTGCCATGTGACGTCCGACTGCCTGGGTACAGAAGAACTGGCTCTTCAGGTTCGTATTCATCGTCCGATCGAACATCTCTTCGGGAACTTCCAGGAACGGCGCCATCAGATGGATGCCGGCGTTGTTCACCAGAATGTCGATCGTTGCGAACTCCGCCAACACGGACGCCACCATGGCATCGATTTCGCCTTTCACCGACATGTCGGTCTTGACGAAGAGGCTTCGCCGGCCGAGGGATTGGATCTTCTTTGCCATCGCGTCGCCGGTTTCGTCGTCCAGCTCCGCAATGGCCACATGCGCACCCTCACGGGCGAAAGCCAGCGCGATGGCCCCTCCGATACCGCGCCCGCTACCAGTGACGATCGCGATCTTATCTTCCAGTCTCTGCCCCATTGGTCTGCCTCGCCTGATGAACTGATGATGTTGAATCGAAGCCGCAAATGTAGTCTTGCCTGAATCGAGATGACAACGGAAGTGGATGCGAAACAGACATCCCGACGTGTTCGCGACCGAATACGCGAAAAAAGCTTGGAATTCCGACGGTGCCCTTGCGTTCATCACGTCTCCGAGCGCGCGGCGCGACGCTCGCTACTGACGCCGCCAAGCGAATGTCGGATGTTCACTTCTAAGACCTTAGGTCCCTGCCATTCAAGACTAGTGCCGCGACACTAGCCAGACTGTAGAACCACCGCATGCGTTCCCGGGGACAGCCGCCGGCCGTCGGGCAAAACTGCCGTTGTGTCCGCCGGCACTGTAAGTCTGATGTCCAGCTCACCGTCATTGTGTCCTATGGGCCGCGGCGCTCCGCTTGCGTGTGCTGTCCATTCCATATGAATCAGGCCGTGAGGTGTCGGTACCGCGCCCTTGGCGTGTTGCAATCCGAGCTGCTGCGGCGCGACTGCGAACTCCGCAAACCCCGGTTGCATCGGTCGTACGCCAAGGATCACCGCCTGCATGAATACCAGCGGGGCGCAGGAGAAGCCATGACACAGGCTGCCGCAGCCGGTCATCGCCGACTTTCCGTCCTCTACCTCCCAGAGCGTCGGCGAATCCGATTCGACCATGTGCCGCCAGCGCTCGCGGATGATGGACAGCGCATGGTCCGTCCGCCCGCACCGGGCTAACGCCTCTATCACAAACAACTGGTAGCTGTATTCCGCTTCGACGACATCCGTTGCGATCAGAACATCTAGCGCCGCTTCGCGTTTGTCGTGGTCGAGCAGATCATAATAGACGGCAAGGGCATGAGGAATCTGACTGGCCGTCTGGCGGCCGTCGCCGGGCGCTGTGCAATCCCGAAACCGGCGTGCATCATCATCCCACAATGTCTGCTCGAGGGCGGCGACAATCTCCCGTGCGCGTGCCGAAAGCTGTGTTGCCCGGTCCGCATGCCCCAATGCAGCATGCAGGTTGGACGCCAGTTTGCACGTAGCGGCGATAGTCATGTTCAACGGTGCGGTTTTCCCGCCGAGCTGTACGCCGCTGATCTCGTAGCCCCAGTCAATGAGATTCCACATGTCCGATCGGTCCGCAACGAGACTGTCCGGATCCTGCCAGGATTCGTAAAGGCCGATGACGCCATCGACGTATGGTATCAGCTCGGTGACCAGCTCGAGATCGCCGGTACGATGATAGTAATCACTCAACACCATCACCCAGTTGGCCGATGTGACGGGCAACAGCAACTCGCGGGACGACGGATAGCGCCCTGGAAACTGTCCGGTCGACAGGGCGCCGTCAGCGCTCACCCGCAGATTTCGCGCGGGGAATCGCGCGTCTGCGGTGATCGTGAAATAGAACAGGTTCTCCTGAAAGTAATCGTCCAGCCACAGGGTCTGTTCGCGCCAGGGGCAGTCGACAAAAAGATCCATCGAACAGGCGCGTATCGTAGCGACAGACTTTTCCCATAACCGATTCAAATACGGATCGTCACACTCGAATCGGCCTTCGAGCGGAATCGGGTACACGCGGTCTTCTGCCGCAACGCCATGAATCGTGACGGTTCTAGGAAAGCGGCGAAACACGAGTTGTGCAAGGCGGAATCCGCGATCATGCAGCCGGCCCGAAATCTGTTGCCGGCCCTCGCGCAGGACATAGCGGTCCGCAAAGCGGTAGACGCTGCCGTTTGGGTTTACCGCGCGCGGATTGACCCGCCGATCCAGTACAGTTTCGTCGTAGGCAATGTCGACAATCGTGCCGGCGGGGCCTTCGACGTCGAGCTCGAGCCCGCCGCAGACTGCGCGTTCGAAATCCAGTATCAGATACGCACCTTCACCGCGCGCCAATGGTGTCAGCGGATTTGCGGGAACGATCTGAACCGGACTATTGTGGGTGATTACATTGGGATCCAAGATCCGGGGGATGGCGGTGTGCAAGTGCATCTCCATCTGCATGAGATCGGCAAAAGCAACGGATTCCTCCGTCTCTTCATCATGCGACGGCACGCCGCCACAATCGACCACCGAAGCCGGCGGATACCGGTCTGCCGTCAATGCTGGGATGTCGCGCGGGCACAACCTGCGGCCGCCATGGCCATGCGCATCGGCGAGTTCTACTGCGCTCGCCCAGCCGTCGTGCCCGTCGGCGCCGGTTTGCCAGCCGGCGGGTTCGTTGCGCAGATCGCAATACACCGAATAACCGATGTGATGCGTGTAGAAGAGAGTATCCGTGCGGTACGACGGATCGTGCTTGATCTGCCATGTTGCATCGGTCCTGATCAGCTGATCGTACCGCTCGGCTACTGGCGAGCCTTCGCACCCCGGGCTTTCGCACCGCGAGCCTTGGGCCCAGACCGCGGGTGCGACCGGTGGCACCGCGCTGGTAACGGGCGTGATCGGACAATGCACCTGGAGCGCCAGCCAGTTGGCGCCGGCGGCAAGCAGCGGCGCAATCTCGTAACTGTCGAAGAAGAACCGTTCATCCGTGCCGCGGACCGGGCCGGCGCCGAGGCAGTCGCCGTTCAGGAACGCAACGTATCGCGAGTCCGCCGCGATACGCAGGATCACACGATCCGGAATGACGACATCGACAGTAAACTGCTGCCGTGCAAGAAAGGTGCAGTTCGCCAAGGCGTCCCCGGGTGGGCCGATCCATTTGGCGGAGAATGCCGGCTCGGAATCGATCATGGCGACGCTCACTACGGGTAGGGGCCTTCCACGACGTACAGTGGATTAAACGGTACGATCACGGCATATCCCGAGTAATCCGCCTTCTGCAGTGTGTTGATTGCGGTGTCCCGGCCGAGCGTCTCCACATGACCATCGGCGAATAGAAAATTTTCCCTGTACTGGTGCAGCAGATGCACGCTCGCATCCGGGTCGTGGGCATAACCGTTGTACACATGAAGTTGTGCATCCTGGCGCAGGGAGTCGCAAAGCAGGACGACCTCTGTGGGGCCGGGATTGTAACCGCCGGCGGTCTCGAGCAGGTTGGACATCACGCTGTACTTGTGTGGATCCCGAATGTAACTGGCGTAGGAAGCAACCCCGTTGGTAAAGGTCTGCGGCGGATACGATGGACAAAGCAAGATTTCATAATCCAGATATTTCGTGGAGTCCGATGAAAAATCACCGGTCAAATACCGATTGAAAAAATCGTAACCCGTACCGAACACGAACCGATCGTTACGGTTCCCCATGATGCTGTTATCCCCATCATCGCGATAGCCCATGAATCCGAGATAACACTGCTTCATGTTATTCATACAAAACGTCTTGTGCCGCCCCTTTAGCGGACGACAAGGCCGGCAGCAACATCGACGCAAGAATGGCAATGATGGCAATAACTAGTAGAAGTTCAATCAACGTGAATGCCGAATGATCTTTTGAGATCGGCGTGAGGCGATTCGATTGCTGCGATGACTGCATGTGTAATTCCTGAAGTCGTGACAACCCAAATTATCCAGATATAGTCTATCGCTGCTTCCTCATTATGACAATTACCCTATCGGAGGCCCTGTGCCGACCACGATTACAAACATATCCGTGCGTGATATTCGCTTTCTGACCTCCGACGGCCTGCACGGTTCCGATGCGATCCACAAAGATCCCGACTATTCATGTCCCTACGTGACACTCGAAACCGATGTCCCCGGTCTGACCGGACACGGCATCACCTTCACGCTGGGCCGGGGCAATGAAGTCTGTGTCGCAATGATCGAAGCGCTGAAGGAGCACGTACTCGGGCAAAATGTCGAAGCGATCTTCGCAGATATGCACCACTTCTGGTACGGGCTCGCCAACGACGGTCAGTTGCGCTGGCTCGGCCCGGAGAAAGGCGTGCAGCATTTTGCCGTTGCCGCCCTCATCAACGCGCTCTGGGATCTCCGTGCCAAACAGGCCGGCAAGCCCCTGTGGCAGCTCCTCGCCGACATGGAACCGGCCGAGCTTGTGGACCACGTCGAGTTCAGCTACATCACCGACGCCCTCACGCCGGACGAAGCCCGTTCGATTCTCGAGGCCAACGCCGCCACCAAGACCGACCGCGCCGAGGCGTTGCGAGAGGTTGGCATGCCGTCCTACACGTCCAGTGCCGGCTGGCTCGGCTATACCGACAGCGAAGTCCGCGATCTGGTGCATAAATACCAGGCGGAGGGCTGGACCCGCTTCAAAATGAAGATCGGCGCCGACCTCGAAGCCGAAGTCAATCGCGCCCGGCTCATCCGCGAGGAGATCGGGCCGGACGGCTGGCTAATGGTCGATGCCAATCAAACCCTGACCATAAACGAAGCCATCGACTGGATGCAGCACTTCCAGCAATTCAATCTCGTGTGGTTCGAAGAGCCGAGCCATGTCGACGATATCCTCGGCCACGCCCGTATCGCCAAAGGCATCGCCCCGATCGGCGTCGCCGTCGGCGAGGCCATCAGCAACCGCGTTCTGTTCAAGCAGTACATGCAGGCCGAGGCGATGGCTTTCTGCCAGATCGACAGCTGCCGGCTGGGCGGCGTCAACGAGATCCTCGCCGTGATCCTGATGGCCGCCAAGTTCGGTATCCCGGTTTGCCCGCACGCCGGCGGGGTGGGATTGTGCGAATACGTGCAACACCTCGCGGCATTCAATTATGTCGCCGTCTCACCGGACCTCGACAACTTCGTCATCGAGTATTCCGATCATCTGCACGAACACTTCGTCGATCCGGTCGTGATGCGCAACAGTCGTTATCAGTTGCCCACGCAGCCCGGCTACAGCATCACCATGCATCCAGAATCCCTCGATCGCCACGACTTCCCCAACGGTGCTGCCTGGACGTGAAACGGCATGGAAACGATGGTAAGCGTCAACCCAAGCCACACAAACGCCGCAAACACTGTGTTTGGCAAGATGCTGCTGTGCCGTGAAGGCTGGGGCATGCGGATTGAGTTTGTCGAAGCAGATGAGCTGCATGTGGCCCAATTCCCAAGGTTTTTGTCGGGCCACCGCGCCAGCACTTCATATTCGCCGCGCCGCATCGTGAACGGCGGCGGCGACCAGTCCCGTGCAGTGCGGTCCTTCGCCGGCAGATCCCAGTCGTCGACAAGGTCGGCGTATTGGGTGACGTACTGCGAAGTAGCGGGCGTCGCGCCGCGCGCTCGTGGACAGCGTAGCAGCGGTTGCCGTGTTGGACTGGCTGCAACGGTAGATTCCTATTACCCGCCCGCTGCTTGGAATCGACCCCTCTCATCAATCGCACTGCCGACCGCGTGTGTGGCGATCGCGGTTCGCTTGAAAAGTGAATACGCGTATTCACTTTTCAGGAAGTGACGGTGAGTTAGGGCGGCGGCGCAGGGCGGCGTATGGCGGCGTATGGCGGCGTGTGGTGCGGCTCTGGAGAGGGGATCCGGCTCTATCCGGCTCCGGAATCTCGGCCGATTCGTGCGCACGGAGACGAAGCGCGTCACGGATTCTTCCGAAATCTACTGTGAAGTTTGCTTGGTCCACTCACCGCACGCACATGACACAATGACCGTGGTGACACCGAGATCCACTTCGCCACCTAAGGGCACCCATAGCCCTGTGATTGGGAAGTGGGCGTCACCCGTGTCATCTGTCATGCCGTTCTCACAGCGAATCGAGTTTGACGAATCGGTTTCCTCGCCCTACGCCGGACCGAGATTCGTTCGAAGATCCGGAGCAGCCGCGATGGCGAGAACGTAGCTGCGTCGCTGGTGCCCGGCGTGGTCCGCGATGAGCAGCCCGGACACTACTTCGGGGGATCGAGGAGAAGGCGGGGTCAAACTTCTCCCGGCTTGACCAATTCATCTTCCCCGATGTAGCCGACTCCCACCCCGTGCCTGTCAGGTGTATATGAGATCTCTCCGGAGGCCAAACTGTTGGCCATATGTCGCGCCCCTACTTTTCCATCTGCAGCCGCATCTTGAATCCAGGATCGGGCTTGACGCTCGAGCGAGGTGTCTCCTGCACCGGCGAGGAGGCAGTCGGTGAGTTCCGTGACATTGCGCTGTCCACCCCATCGCTTGGCCTCGTCGAGGTACCAACTCAGAGCCCTGAGATTGTCCGGCTTGCAGCCGATTCCGACACGACGACAATACGCGGCCTGACGAAGACCGACGTAGTAGCCTTTCGCGGCGAGTTCCTCGTAGATCGATAAGGCACGAGCCTCCTCCTGCGATGTGCCGTAGCCATCCTGAAGGCAGACGGCCAGGTTCATCATCGCACGGGCGTCCGTTTGCGAGGCTGCTAGCTCCCATAGCTCAACTGCTCGCTCGCGATCGCGCTGGACGCCTCTGCCAGTGAAATAGCGACACCCCAATCGTCTCAGCGCAAGGGCGTCACCCGCTTCCGCGTTCTGGATCACTAACGCCAGGTTGGATCCAGGCTCTTCTTTCTCGTGAATATCCTCCCATTTCTGGATCGCGCCGGAACGCTCGAGGGCTCGGCTTCGCTCGAGAACCTCGGAAGGGTCGATCTTGCGGCGCTTAGCCGAGCGGCTGTAAGCGTCTCTAAACCTCGTTGAAGCCTCGACTGCTTCGACGCGCTCGCAGCGATAGAGATGCTTGGCATGGTAGTCGGCGCGGCGCATAGTGCAGGATATACGCCCGCCGCCACAGCGTCGTATGGGTGTTGGCCTTCGAGCCGTGGATCAGGCTGCCGTTGAAGAACAGGACGTCGCCGGGATCCAACAAAACGGTAACGACGGGCTGCAGGGCCCGTAGGGCGAGCAAGGTCTGCGGGCGTTTTGCATTCACCATTCACAATTCACCATTCACAATTATCGATGAATTGTGAATGGCCTCCATCGGCGCAATGAATTCCACGTTTTCCGCGGTATCTTACATACCATGTACCGAATCATCCTCACCCTCCTGCTGACGTTCCCGCTTCACGCTGCCCATGAGACCTTCGACGACATGCCTGTCGGCGACTGGCTCAGCGCCGATGGCACGCGCTCCGAGGCGCCGTCGAGTTGGAACATCGACACAACGGACGACTCCTTCGGTCACCCCGAGTACAGCGGATACATTCGCGTCCTCGAGGGCGGGGTCCTTGAAGCCGGCGCGACGAACCATGGCAATGGCCTGTGGCGCTGGGAACCGTCGATGCCGATGACAAAAGGTATCGTTGCCTTCAGCGTCCGCATCCGTTTTTGCGGCCAACTCCCGGCGGAGCCGTCTGACGGCAATCGCGTCTTCCTTTTCCTTGGCAACAGCCCGGGCAGCCGCGACACGGTCTTTGCCGAAATCATGGCGAGCGGTCCGGCGACGCTGAGTTATCGCACCGCCGACTACGCGCAACGTGTCACCGATATCGATGGCCTGGCAGCCGTGGGGACGTGGAACACATTCGACGCCGAGCTGAATTACGACACCGGCACGACACGCGCCCGGCTGAATGACGGCGACTGGCGGCAGGTCGATGGTATCACGGCGCCCCCTCACCTCGATGCCATCGGCCTGTGCACCAACGGGATTGTCCAATACGACGATTTCAAGCTCAAGCCGGACGGCCCGAAGAAGACGTTCGTCAAGAAAACGACGCAATTCGGCCTCGCCGGCTGGCGCCCGAAAGTCCGTGTCGCCTGGGCCGATATCGATGACGACGGCTGGATCGACTTCAGCCTCGGCGGCGAGGTTTGGTGCGGTGTCGATGGCACCCGCTTCGAACGTGTCAGCGGTATCGAAGGCGCCCTGTGGGGCGACATCGACAACGACGGTCGCATCGACCTGTACGACGGCCGCGGCTTCTACCGCAATCTCGACGGCAGCCGGTTCGAATACAGCGACAAGGTGCCGGACTACGAAGATTCAAATTACATGGGCAGCGCCCTCGGCGACTGGGACGGCGACGGCTTTATCGATGTCTACTGCGGCTCCTTCGGCGGCACCTCCCGGGTCTACCGCAACGTGGATGGGAAATCGTTCACCACGGTGTGGGAAGCGTACGCCGGCAAGACCTACGGTGTTGCCGTCTGCGATTTCGACAGTGATTTCGACATGGACATCTACGTCTCCAACTACTGGCTGATGGCGAATGTCCTGTGGGTCAATGACGCATCGAAGAAACCATTTCCCTTTGTCAACCTCGCGTCCGAGTATGGTGTCGCGGGTAATCCGAATGTCGGGCAGGGGTATGGCCATACAATGGGCGCGGGGTGGGGCGACTTCGATAATGACGGATACTTCGACCTCGCTGCGATCAACTTAAACCACCACGACGGTCGCCGTGGCGAAGACTCGAAGTTCTTCCGCAACCGCGGACCTGACCACGGTTTCCGTTTCGAGGACAAAAGCGACCAGGTCGCGCTCGCCTGGCAGGAGTCGATGTCGCAGCCGGCGATCGGCGATTACGACAACGACGGGTATCTCGACTTTTTCGTTAATGTCGTGTATGGCGGCGACCATCCCGTGCTCTATCACAACAACGCCAGCAAGCCGGAGCAGTGGAAGTTTTCCGATGTCACCGCTGCCGTGGGCCTCGACATACCGCACAGCTACATCGGCGGCTTCTGCGACGTCGACAACGACGGCGACCTCGACCTCATCGCCGATGCCGACCTGTGGATTAACGAAGGAAACGAGAACCACTGGCTCGCCATCAAACTGGTCGGCAACGGCACCACGGTGAACAAAGCCGCCCTCGGCTGTCAGGTTCGCATCGACGTGCCCGGCCTCGGCACGCTCGCGCGTCAGGTTTGCGGCGGTCGTGGCAACTACACGCATCAGGACGACCCGCGTCTACACTTCGGCCTCGGCACCCATACCGGTCCGGTCACTGCCGAGGTTCGCTGGCTCGACGGCACGATTCAGAAAGTCACCAGCGAAATCGATTGCTATATTACCATCACCCAGGAGTAGGTAGTGGAATTGGGGTAAAGGAATAACTCCGGATCCAATTCCCCTACCCAAATTCCTTTACGTAAGGCGGCAAGCCGCAACTCCGAATTCCGAGTTCCCTAATCGTCAACCATTCTCGAATTGGTTAACGATTAGGTTGACGGTTAGGATGTTTCAAGATCTACACTTTTGTGTGTAGCTTCTTAGCCATCAGACTCTAACGTTCTTCACCGACACACCACATATGAAAATCTTAAGCCTTTGCCTCTGCCTCATCACGCTCACGTCAATCGCCACCGCTCAGGACGGCTGGGAGATCTACACCTCCAAACTCCTGCCCGTGGTCAACCAGGAATTCGAGATCCGCGTCAAGCCGCCGGCGGATGCTGAGTTTCCGGTTACCGTGCGGCTCGACGTCGGTGGCGCCGGCGGCCGGCTCGACACCGAACTCGCATTCGACGACGCCACGGCGTCCGCGACGAAAATCACTGCCACCGATACGGGCTACCTCCGCGGATTCATCGATTTCGGCAATGGCTTCAAGCAAAGCTTCGACATTCCCGTTGTCTGGCGCGAGCTCTACTTCTCGTGCTGGGGGCCGCCGGAACCGCACGAGCGCGAGGCACACGGCTACCTCAACACCCACGTCATCCATACCGAGAAAGATCCGGAGATCGTCAAATACTGGAAGGACTACGGCTCGCAGGTGATCGCCTGGATCGGCGCACCGCGCTCTGATGACAGCGGCAACATCCCGCTCGAATCCATGGAAAGCTGGTGCGACGCTATCGGCGAGTTCCTCGACATGGGCTGCGACGGGGTCTTCGTCGACGAGTTCGGCGCCTATCCCAACGAGTCAGGCATCGTCCGCATGCGCAGTATCAGCAAGATGATGAAGATGGCGCGTGAGCGCTTTCCCGATATGCTGCTGATGCCGGCGACGGCCGGTGCGATCCAGCGTGAGCTCGCCATCGGCTACAAGGAAGCCGGCGCTATCGCCATGCTCGAGATGTACCCGACCTGCATGACGCGGTTCTTCTACAGCCACAGTGTCCGCAAGCACCTCGATCAACGCATCGAGACCGTACGCAACACCGACCTCATCCACCACGCCGACCAGCCGCAGGGCGCCATCGTGCTGCTCGGCACGCGCGTCATCGGTTCGCACGAGGAGCCGGTCGTCGCCGAGATCGAGGACTTTGTGCGCTACATCAAGAAGACCGCCCCGGAAATGCCGGGTATCGGGTTCTACGGCGGCCGTTACGAAGGCATGACCGAGGAACTGAATCGCATGATCATCGATTATTACATCAAACCGGTTGTCGATGTGCGAGCGATCCGGTTCTCACCGTGGAGTCCGCGCCAGGATGAAACGGTTGATATACTCGTCAATATTCACAATCTGGGCGGGATGGCGGCCCGGGATGTTCGCGTCAAAGTATTTGCGACCCAGCTCGGCACGTCAAACAAGGCGGAGATCGGCACGATAGAGATCGCCAGGATCGGCAACGACACGATGGATTTGAAACCCAGTGAAGGCCTGCCGGATCGCGCGCATGAGTTCCAGGAAATCAACGGCAATAGGTATGTCGTGTACCCGCAGCACAACGTCGTGTTTCTGGCACGCACCACCGGCAAGGTCACGTGGACACCGCCGAAGGCCGGCTATTACACGATCACCGCAGAAGTGCAGTCCTCGAACCAGCACACGATCCTCGACGGCGCCATGCAGGAAACGCTGCACGTCCGGCCGAAGTGACGGGTGGATGGAGGATAGAGAAAAAGATTAGGTAGAGAGATTAGGTAGAAAGATTAGGTATGGAGACGGCAAAGGCCAACAGTACTGCAACCGATTCCCCTGGAGGCGCGGCCGGCCTCAATGTCGCCGAGATCGACAACGATGGCTTCATTGACATCTACGACGGCACCAGACTGTTTCGCAACGTTGATGGCCGGCGCTTCGAGGAAGATCGCGAGGCCGTGCCCGAATACGATTCTCGCTACATGGGGTTTTGTCTCGGCGACTGGGATGGGGACGGCTACATCGATGTTTATTGTGGCGATTTCGGCGGCACGTCCCGCATCTATCGAAACGACAGAGGCAAGAAGTTTACCACTGTCTGGGAGGCGTACGCCGGCAAAACATACGGCGCCAGCGCCTGTGACTTTGACGGCGATTTCGATGTCGATATCTATGTCAGCAACTATTGGTTGATGGCCAATCGCCTGTGGTTGAACGACGGCACGGGTAAGCCGTTTCCGTTCACCGAAGCGGCGGTCGAATACGGCGTCGCCGGCGATTCGTCCATCGGCCAGGGGTACGGGCATTCGATGGGGGCGGGTTGGGGTGACTTTGACAACGACGGTTATTTCGATCTGGCGGCGATCAACTTCAACCATCACGACGGCCGACGCGGCGAGGACTCGAAGTTCTTCCGCAATTCAGGTTCCGCTGGCGGCTACCGTTTCGAGGACAAGAGCGACCAGGTCGGCCTGACCTGGCAGGAATCGATGTCGCAACCCGTGATCGGTGACTTCGACAATGACGGTTACCTGGACTTCTTCGTCAATGTCGTCTACGCCGGCGATCATCCCGTGCTGTATCGCAATGACGGCAGCACACCGGCGAAGTGGCAGTTCTCAGACGTGACCAACGCGGTTGGGCTGAATATGTCGCCCGACTATCTCGGCGGCTTTGCCGATATCGACAACGACGGTGATCTCGACCTGGTGACCGCCACGGACCTGTGGATCAACAAGCTCGGCGATGGCGCCCCCTTCGGCAATGGCAACCACTGGCTCGAAGTCAGATTGATCGCCAACGGCACGACCGTCAACAAGGCGGCAATCGGCTGCCAGGTAAAAACGCCGTGCCAGAGCTGGGAACGCTCGTTCGACAGGTCTGCGGCGGGCGCGGCAACTATACCCACCAGGACGATCAGAAACTGCACTTCGGCCTGGGCGCACACGCCGGCCCGGCAACACTGCAGGTTCACTGGCTGGATGGTTCCGTGCAGCACGTGACAACAGCAACCGACCGCATTGTCACGGTCAGGCAGGATGGCGATGTGCGATGACGCACTTGACCGACCTGTCATCACCCGCATGATGGATCTGCATGCCGGAAAAAGAACTGGCTGTTACGCTCCGGAATCGAATCCCGGCATGAACAGTTCGGGCCAGTTGCCGACGTAGGGACTGGTAAAGGACCACGCCTTCGGGTCGGGTGCAAGGCGGGTGCATTCGGCGGGTAGCGCAGCGCGCAAGAGGGAGAATTCTCCAGTCAGATCGTCGAATTGATTGGGGGGCATGCCGAGGCGGACACCCTTCGCCACCCACGGCAGCACGATCGCCTTGCGCGTCGTGTCCAGACGATTCTGCCACGCCGAATGCAATCCGCACTGATTGGCAACCAGCATCTGGCCGCGACGTGCGACGACCGGAACCGGCTCCTGCTCCAGCCATGGCGTCGCCACCAGGTCCGGAATGTACTCAGGGTAGGAACCACACGCCTCGCGCGGCGCCGGCCACACGCCGTGAACCCGCGGCAACTCGGCCCGGTGCTCGGCCGTCAGGACCCGGCTCCAGTGTTCCATGATCGGACGATGGCTGCCGGGAAGTACGCGCATGGCGCCGCGGTTCTCGGGCACGTCGTTGACCCAGAACCAGAGGTCGAGCCTGATTTGACGCGGCGTCGCGTCGAAATTCTCCAGGGTCGCCTGCAAATCGACATGCGCCCCCCACACCCACTGCGCCTGATCGTCGCGGTACGGGGGCGGTTCGGGGTCACGATTTTGGCATCCCGGGCCACCGCAGAGATGAACGGCATCGGCACGCAGACACTGCTTTGCAACCGCCTCGAAGTATGGCTGCTGGAGGAAATCCAGAAAATCGGGATCGACAATGCCCACTTCCGTCGGCTGCTCCACGGACCTGTCCCACATCTTCTCCCACCGATCGAGCTGGTCCGTCGTGAACGGACTGTCAATGACCAGTGCACCATCCTTATCGAACGTCGACAGTTCAGCTTCCGTCATTCCCATTATCCACCCATCCCGGTTCACTTCTTGCACGAAACTCCGTGTCCGTGTGTTACAGTTCCAGCCTACCGTGACCCGTGGCCGCATCAAGAACATCAGGCAAGTTTCCTCGACCCGCAAACAGGCGGGACGATGAAAAAGCAACATTCGTGCCTGCAAAAGCCTGCATCATGAGAATGCCTTCGTCCAATCGATCGGCTACACCTCGGCAGGCACTCCGGTCTTAACGTCGTACGCCGTCGCTACCCGCTCGGCGAAATCAGGTCGCTTAAGCGACTTATTCAGGTTGGCAGGCAATGCCGAGGGTCACAACGGCCCGCGGCTCGATAACGGATTGGACGGCATGCGCAGTATGCGCCACCGGGGTATCGGTCTCGCGCTCGACCAGGTCGCAGGCGATGACCGCATCGATGTTGAACGCCGGCAAGGTCACGGTTGTCGATTGCGGTGTGTCGGTGGGATTCCACAGGCGCAGGATGATCCGCTTGCCGTCTTCGGCGTGCTTGCAGGTGAGCAGCGTGACCGCAGCATTGTCGATGCTCAGGAAGCTGTCGGTGACCGGACGCGTTCGCGGATATGGATGCTGGGTGAAGATCGTTGTCAACGGCAGATTCCCTTGGGCAGCAAATTGGCGCATCGTCCCAATCGAGGCATCGCCGGCGGTGCTGCCGATCACGTAGCGAAAGATCAACGGCCCCGACTGCGAGACTGAAAAATTGGTGCCCAGGTTGTTATAACAGACGCTCGAATAAAGTCCGCCGCCACGCAGCTCATCAGCGGTTTGCGGCCGCTGTTGCGACTGCGGGATAAGGACCGAATGGGCCGGTGACATGCGGCTGGGCCAAAGCCGGCCGATGCTCACTACCGCAGCATCCAGACTGCACCAGAGCACGCTGATCTCGCCGTCCGTGACCTTGATCCAGTCCTGCGCCGTCAAGCGGTTCGAAAACGCCCCCGGCATGCGGTCGGTTTCCGGGTTGGCGACGTTCAGCGGCTCTTCGATGGTGTAGCGGCCCTCGGGTACGGCGAGTGGAAACGGCACCAGGGCCTCGAGGTTCGGGGTCGGGTCCTTCAGCAGCCCGATCTCCAGGTCGACGCGCTTGATCCCCGCGGTCAGGCGGATCTCCAGCTCGATTACCGGATGTCCGGGCGCCGCGGCGCTCCAGAAGATCGAGCGCTGCACCTGCCCCTCGACCACTGCCGGCGGCGTCGTGCAATTGGCGCTGCGCTCGATCTCCTGGGCGTCCCGCACCAACAAGCAGCTGCAGGCATGTGCGGCGCCGGCGTCCACCAGTTCTCGATCCAGGGCCTTGTCGTAAATGCTGGCAATCGCACCGCTGCGGTCGACGGTGACGCGATAGAATTCATTCTCGATCACCGCCGGTACATCACTGCTGCTGTCTACCGGCAAATGACCGGCCGTCGAGGCAACCGGGCGCAGACGATACGTCCGGTAGCCGAGCGGCGGCACGTTCTCGGCGATGAAGCGCAGGTCGTGCCGCAGCCCCTGTGGCTCCTCGAAAAAGCCGAGCCGCGGCCCGCCCTCGGACAAGCCGATGCGTTGTGCTGCATAAGGCGTGCCAGCCAGCGGCGAGCGAAGCTCGGTCAGGTCGAAGTCGACGACCCGGTCGCACGCCACGTCGATCAGATCGAAGTTGCCGGCAACCAGGTCAAGTGACGGATTGACATGCCAGCGGGTACCCAGCGCCACCGGCTTGAGTCCGCCGGGCTGCACCGGCTTCAGCTCGCTAATGCAGTTTTCGATCTCACGCATCGGCGCCACCACGAGGTCGGTGCGGGGATACGGCGACGGGTTGAAGACCACCAGATGGACGTCGTCGCCGTCGAGCTGCACGGCATCCGCGATCCGGGCCATTGCCTTGGTCTCCACGTCATAGGCCAGGGCCGCGGCACGATGGGCGTGGGCCGCTTTTTCGAGTTCCGACGCGGCATGACCGGGGCCGCACGGCATGTTGTGGCCCCAGGTATGCTCGTCGTGCCAGTTCACCTCCTCGTAGGCCCGCGACAAGACGTCGGTCTGATAGGCGTAGGGGGTAACAGCAGCCGCCATCGTGGCCAGGGTTTCGGCGCCGGGCAGCCGGTGATGGTTGCGACGATTCGTAGCGGTTGCAGCGGCGGTCGAGGCGGCAGCCAATGGGTAGTCCTGGCCGGGGATGTCACCGTGATGCACCGGCAGGTCGGCCGGCAACTGCACCTTGAGATCGGCATAGAAGTTGGCGTTGGTGCTGCAGATGAGCCGGGGCGACAGCCAGGCCTCGTTCCACGTCTTCACCGTAGTAGCAAAGTCCACATACGGCGAGTTGTCGCGGCTGGAGCCGGTGACCGGCCAGCGCATCACCGAGTACGGATATCCTTCGTCTTCATAAGTGCGCAACGCCGCCGCCAGACGCGGCAACGCCGGGTCGTTCTCGCCATTGCAGCCCACATTGTTCGACCAGACCAGCAGGCGCCGGCCCGATGGCGCCTCCCACCAGAACGCCCCGGGTGTCTCGCGGTTGCCGAATACCGCTGAAACGTCCCAGAAGGCGGGACGATCCGCCTCGCCCCCCCAACTGTCGTAGTACGGAAAGGCGCAGTCGAGAAACTCGATGCCGCTGCCGGTCAGGATCTCGGCCAGGCCGCGAGCGACACCGGGGATGTCGCAGTGCTCCGCCGAGACGATCGGCACCCCGGTTCGCTGCGCCAGACGGGCGCCCTGGTAGAGATTACGAATGAAGGACTCATGACCGCAGAGCTCAGTCGTCATGTTGCCGAAGAGCGCCGTCAGCTCCACGTGTCCCGAACGGACCCGGGCCAGCAGCGCCTCGGCTTCACCGGCCGTGGCATGACGCAGGAAGTAATCGACGGACCAGCACTGTTCGACCACGATGCGCTGCTGCGCCGGGTCCGGGTAATGATCGGCGGCGCGAGCCAGTTCGAGGTACTGCAGCAGCGATTGGCGTTGCATCTCGAGCACCAGGCTGGGGAGATTGGTGTAGCCGACGTCGTGGTGCGAGAGATTGACCAGGTGCACGGTCCACTGTCGCGGCGGGGTCCAGAGCAGGGTCCGACCGGCAACCGTTTCGCCGTCGCAGAGCAACTCGACGCGAAGTTCGCCGGCGGCGGCGAGCAGGGGAAGGTAGACGGTCACTTCGTCCGCCACCGGTACGGCCACCGGCGTCACTACCTCGCGGCCGTCGGCACAGGCTTGGAAACTCAGCGATCCGCTGCCCGGCAACGCTGTCAGGCAGGCGGTGGCTTGTTGTTCCGGATGTCCGTCGGCGCCGCGCCTGACGAACACAGATGGCTTGAGGTCATCGATCATCACAGACCAATTCACCGATCGAGAAAGTAATGGCCGCGTTGCTGTGCCGTGAACATCGTGTGGAATGACGCATCGAAGCCGGAGTAATTGAACCCATCACCCTTCATCCAACTAACACGTCCGTCGGCAAATCCAGTGTTCCAGCCGATGGCGGGCGGACTACCGCCGGTGGCCGGGGTTCCGTCGTGATTGCTGTAAAGCGTCGACCAAATGACGAGCAAGAGGGTGGAATCGCCAAATAACGCCGCCGCGCTGTCCAGGGTGACGTGAGTGGCGGAATCGCCGACATCCATCTCCTTGCCGTATACCGGATGAAACTCTCCGTCGAGATAGCTGTAGGACGAATAATGGTCGAGAAAGAAGATCTGCTCGCCGGCGACCGTTTCCCAGCCTCGCGGTATAGTCGGGTTGGCCGGACATGTGCTTAGTTCGACACTGACGCCATATCCTTCCATCGCGGAGGCTATACCGTCTTCGAAATGTTGCAGATCGTAGCCCATCCGGTCCGAATTGTCGAGGCCGCTGCGCGGCAGCCACTGATTCACCGTGTCGGCCCGGTACAGGAAGTAACAAACGGCGAACTGCTTGATATTACTGGCGCAGGTGACGCGTTTGGCAGTGTTTTTCGCTTGCATCAAGGCCGGAGTCAGCAACGACAGGAGGATCACGATAATCATGATCACGACCAGCATTTCAATGAGCGTAAATGATTGCTGTCGCCCTTGCATGGTAAAACGCGTCCGTCCTTACAAGAGGTGAAATGACACATATTAAACGTTGATATAGACTTATTAAATATACTGATGACGACCCGAGGTTGCAAGACTTGAGATGATTTTTCAACCGTGCGAAAGCATTGCGTGGCTATGATGGATGGGCAACGGTGAGAGAAGTGAGCCGAACTGTCGGTCGGAGTCCGGTCAGGTCAGGCCGTTGCAAAACCGGGGAAGTCAATCAGGGCCACAAGCCGGTGGCTTCCGCGATGGTTGCGAGGGTGATTTTTGCCATGCCTGTGAATGTAATAACAAATCAGTTGCTCGGCAAGCATCCGTCGATCCGTAAGTACCGTACCGGTGTCTTGCAACATCGGGGCGAAGCCGCTATTCTTTCGGCTATCACATCAACGTTTGATATGGGCGCTAAAGGAGCTTAACTATGAGCTTAGCAGCAGATTACGCAGCAACCGGATATCTCGTCGTCGACGATTGCCTCAGTGCCACGGAAGTGGCCGATGCCCGGACCATGGCCGACGACACCATTGCCCGGCTGCCCGGCGACATGCGCATGGAAGACATAGTCTTTCCGCATGTGGACGATGCCTTGTGGACCGAGACGTCGCGCATCGACCCAAGCTGGGGGCGGGCGTCTACCGATCATGCGGCCTTCTTCGAAATCTGCCGTCATCCGCGGGTTCTCGATGTCGTCGAACAGCTCCTCGGGCCGGATATTGTCCTCTTCTCGTCGCATCTCATTGCCAAGGCTCCTGGTGACGGCTATCCAGCGCCCTGGCATCAGGACGCCTTTTACTGGCCTCTCGAACCGCACGACGAGACGCTGACCGTGTGGCTGGCGATCGACGACTCGACGACGGAAAACGGCTGCATGCAGGTTGTCCCCGGTTCCCACCGAAACGGCATCCTCGAGCACGAGCAAGCGCCGGGCCGCGGCGGCAAGCTGGTCTCCTACGAGGTCGATATCGGCCAACTGGACAATGCCCCGGTCGATATCGAACTGCGCGCCGGGTCGTTCTCGGTCCACCAAGCACTGACGGTCCATGGCTCGGCGCTGAACACCTCGGCCAAACGCCGCTGCGGCTACACCATCGCCTACATGTCGGCGCGCACGAAGCTTACGAATTGGGACGGCATGCCGATCTACCTGATGCGTGGCAAGCCGGCCGCGGGTGTCAGCTATTGCGCTGCCCCCCCGAAATAACAAAGCGGACTGTGCCCGTAACGGATAACGGGCCGGATAGGTCGGATCGATGTCGCCAGTTACGTCGGCAGGTCGATTTCGTAGCGATAGGCATCGGTTATCAGGGGTTTGTCTTCGGGGTCCGGCAGGATCGCGTCGGCGCGGGCCTCGGTCACGAAGATCACGGGATTGCCACTTTCACGGTCTTCGTAGCCACGCCAGTTGCTGAAGCGCACCAGCTTGCCATGCCGCGGCTCCCGTTCCTGGATGGCGGTCGCCGTCCACGGCAGCGCCCAGAGGAAATCGCGATCGACCTCGACGATGTTCAGCGGGTACCGCGGATCGGATTGCTTGGTCGGGCTGGGCAGGATGTTGGTAATCAGGTAGACCCGGTCGTTCTTATCAGAGCGAAAGAAGTTGAGATACGATCCCGGCGAATAGACATAGCTGCAGTCCGGATGGGTCAGCGGCACGGGCTCGCTCCAGGTGGCGCCGCCGTCCTCGGAGATGGCGAAGAACTTGACGCTAGGCAACGCCTGGCGCGGGCCGCAGATGCCCCGCATCACCACCATCAACCGGTCGCCGTTCATCTCCGCCACCGCCGGCTCGGTGAGGCCGTACGACATATACTCCGGAACCGTGATGCAGGTGGACAGGGACCAGCGCAGGTCACCGCCGGCGTGCCAGTGACCACGTAGCAGGGCGACGCCTTCCACTGGCCATTTCTTCTCGCCGAAGCGGTCGGTCCGCGCCACCATGCAACCGTCGGCGCCGACAATATTGACGCATATCGGCACGGCGATAGTGCCATCTCGCAACCGCTTCGGCGGCATCGCGAAGCCGCTGTTGCGCTCGTACTGAAGGCCATCGGCCCAATTCACGGCATCGTAGCCGCCGCCGTGCTGAATAACTTGCTGATCGGCGCTCCACGTCCGGCCCTCGTCCCGTGACACGCGGTAAAACAGCCGGCAGGTGCGCGCCTGACGCGGCATCCCCTCGTTGGCAGGCCCGAAACTCTCATAGTCACCGCCCGGGCCGATTTCGTAGACGTTGAAAAATTCGAGCACCGCGCCCTGCTCGGGAACGCAGAGATACATCGGCTCATATCGGCGAACGGTCTTGCTGAGGGATGCATGCCACTCACCGGTCTCGCACCAGGTGCCGCCGTTGTCTTCGGACCGGCGGACCAGCGTTTTGCCGTCACTGCCAACGCTGATCTTACCGTCGACTGTGAGGGTTTGGGTCAGCACCGGCGAGGACAGGGCGGTATAATCGACAGATTGCACAAAGGCATCCCGATGATGCAGCGTCTTGTGAATCTTGATGTCGTCAGATGTGGACATTTGGGTCAATCCTTTTAATCGAATGTCAGTTGCACCACCATTACCGTGTCTGCCAGGTCGTTGACCGGCAGATTACGCAGGCGGAGATATTCGTGGTGGCCGGAATCGGTCACCGCTTCGGACGGTAAAAAGTCTACGCAGGTCTCTACCGGCACCCCCGTATTGAGCAACACTGCCTGCTTCGGCAGTGTGCGAATCGGCTTGAGATGGACGCGGGATGTGGGCGGCGGCTTGTAGAGGTGAACGTAGAGATTGTTTCCGTTCCGGGTCAGCAGGACGTCACGGTTTTCGGTCTCGCCCGGGGCCGGCACCGCCGGGTGAAAGGCAACGTTCACGGCGGCATACCAACGCCCGATCGTCTGCAGGATCCGCACCGCCTCCGGCGGGATGGCACCGTCTGCCGTGGGACCGACATTGAGCAGATAAACGCCACCTTTGGCCAGGATCTTGTCGATGCTGCGGATCAGATAGCTGTCGGCATGGTAATCTTCATCTGCCTTATAGCCCCAACTTTCGTGCCCCACCGATTCGACGGCCTGCGTCGGGCGGTCGAAGGCTGCCACCTCGTTTACGTAGCTGTCATAATCCCGTTCGGGCGTACCGAAATCACCGTCGTCGAAGCCGCGGTCGTTGATCACTGCGTTGGGCTGAAGCTTGCGGATCATCTCGTTGATCGACGGATCCCGGACGTCCGTCCGGTTGTTGTCCCACCAGAAGCCGTGGATCTCCCCGTAGTTGGTGCACAGTTCCCGCACCTGTTCGTTTAAGAAGCGCAGGTAGCGCTCGAGGTCCGGTGTGTCGCCGGGCTCGGGCCCGGGCAGCTCGTGGTTGCGTCCCTGGTTGGGATAATTCGGATGGTGCCAGTCGACAATCGAGTAATAGAGCGACAGCGGGACGCCCCGCCGCTGGCAGGCCTCGGCCAGCAGGCCAAGGATATCCTTGCCGTAGGGCGACTGCATGACATTGAAATCCGTCTGACGCGTATCCCAGAGGCAGAAGCCGTCGTGATGTTTGGTGGTAAAACAGAGCGACGTCATGCCGGCGCTCGCCGCCACATCGAGCCAGGCGTCCGGATCGAACTGCTGTGGATTGAAACTGTCGATCAATTCTTCGTAAGCGGCTCGCTGCATGCCTCGGCGCTGCTGCACCTGTTCGTGCCAGGCGGGAATCGCATACAACCCCCAATGGACGAACATACCAAACGGCTTGCTGAAGAACCAGTCGCGGCCGTCGCCGAATCTGAACGCGTGCATAATTATTGCCCCTCAGGAATTTCCGTCAGTTAACAGTGGTGGCCGAGGCATAATATGTCAAATCGTGGTTTTTTTCTTGCAATCGATCACAAAATTACCTATTAGCTTTGCTAAATACTTTGATGACTGACGCCGTTTTTACGATGCAATATCAACATTTGATGCAGCGAGCGGCGAGCAGTGAAAACCAAACATTACGGAGAAGCACCATGAAACAGACAACCCTCATCGTCGCAATCGTCACCGGTCTGAGCCTGCTCGGTCCCAGCGCCCAGGCAGATGAATGAACTTTTCCTTGGGCACGCGTCCTTTGAAAATTCTGGAAACGGGGACGTCGTAACGATTAAAGGCGGTAGTTTGGATGCCAGCGACTGTTCGGTTATAGGCACACTACCTGCCCGGTCTTTTGCATTTCGGATGGTCCGGATAGTATCCTGAAATGGCATCCTGATAGCCAGTCTCTGCCTCAATCAGGCCCATTCGCTTTGTCCACGGAGGACGGGGCTATCGTTATCTTCTGTTTGTCTGAAGTGAATTCCGCTGTGTACCTTGAACCATCTACCTCAAGTTCGTATGTGCCGAAGAAACCTCGGAATTGGAAATGCCCCTGAGCATCTATTTCACCGGAACCCTTCGTAACCCAGTC
>CAUZJQ010000030.1:0-23436 GCA_963580095.1 Lentisphaeria bacterium
CCGTTCTCACCCTCGAAAATGATTGTATCGGTGCCTTCTGTGAAGAAGCCGTCGGCGTTGGCGTCGCGCCACAGGTCTTCATCAGCGGTGTAACGGTCGTCGCCGTCGGCATCGTAGTAAAACAGTCCAGCCTGCAGGCCGGCGGTGGCATCGGCGGTAAGCCAACCATCGGCGTCGCCATCGAACACCATGGCATCGATACCGGCATTGAACTGGCCGGCGGCTGCATCGCCATCGTTGCGCCAGACATCCTCGCCGGCGGAGTAGATGCCGTTGGCATCGCCGTCGTAGAAATACAGTGAGGCTTGTGCTCCGGCCTGGCCGTCGGCCGTGGTCCACCCGTCATCGCCGTCGTAGACAATGCTGTCGGTGCCGAGATCGAATTGAGCATTGGCGTTCTCGTCACGCCAGAGATCTTCACCAGCGTTGTAACCGGTGCTGGCATCAGCGTCGTGATAGTAGAGCCCGCTCTGGGTGCCGGCGAAGCCGTCGTTGGTCGACCAGATATCACGGATGATATCGACGCCTTCGTCGGCACCGTCGAGGATCGAACCGGCAAGAGCGGTGACGGATACGATGCCCCAATTGGCCTGATCGGCATTGCCGCCGTCCACTCTGTCCGCAGGCGTGCGTGCATCCAGCATACCGATCGTAACGCTGGTGGCCGCCCGGTAGCGAATGTTGGCGCCATCGGCCTGTGCAACTGCGGTCTCCGCCATGGTGATCGCAGCTCCCGACTCGACGTCTATCCTGCCGCTCGTATCCGTAACAATGTGGCCGGCATCGGTCTGGACGACATCTCCGGTCGCAAGGACACTGATATCACCGCCGTCAGTCTGGACAGTCGTGTTGACCGTGATCCCTCCGGCCATGGCGTTGAGGAGGATGTTGCCAGCACCCGAGACGTCGACACCGCTGTCATCACCATCGCTGCCATCGTTGACGACGATACCCGTGTGCGTATCGATGATGACAGTGGCATCATCATCCAGTGACGTGGCGAAGTCGACGCGGACGTCGGCGTTGCCATCGTTATCGAGATCGATGGTTGCGGAATCGGCATCACCTGCCAGAATTACGGCCACAGCATAACCGCCGTTGTCGGACAGAGTCCAGACGGCGCCGGCGCTGTCCCAACCGATCGTGACTGTTGTCGTCTGTGTCAACGACGTCGGGTCGAGAATTCGCAATGTCGTGTTGCCGGCTGCCGGCCCGGTGTGGGCACCGGCGACAATGGCACCGTCGGCGTTTCCAGTTGTCAGAACAATCGGCGCAGCGCCACCGGTGGCAACATCGCTCTGGGCAGCGTCGGTGACGTTGACAATAGTGCCATCTTCCTGCACCTCCGCAGTGGTCACAGTAACGCTGTCGATGGTGATACCACCGGTTTCGTTGAGGCTGATACCCCCCGTTCCGGTCACGGCGCTGATCGTATCCACCTGAATATCAAGCGCCCCATCGGCACCGAAGGCGCCGATACCGCTGCCGGCGTTCAGGCGCAGCGAGGCGGCGATGATCTCAACCGCGGCGGCAGTGGTCGTTTCCGTAATCGTCGTACCCGCCACAACGCTGACATCGCCGGTGCTGCCGTCAAGCAGAGCGATGGACGCACTGGTGCCGGCGGCATACCGAATACTGCTGCCGCTGATCGTCGATGAGGTTCCGGCCGTCATGGCGATGCTGCCGGCGGTCGCTTCAACATAGATGTCACCGCCGACGGCCGACAAGTTGTTCTGCTGACCAATATCGCCAGCTGCGATCACGGTGATGTTGCCCCCGGCAGTGCTGTTAATCGTTCCTGTCGTGATATCCCCACTGGCCTGGTAGCGAATGTTACCGCTCGTACTCGTGGTCGAGCGAGTCAGCACCATCGCGATACTGCCGCCCTGCGCGGTAACATCGACGAAACCTTCATTACTGCTGATGTCCGCATCCTGATCGATGGCGCCGCTGGCGGTGATCTCTATGCCGCCGGAGGTGCTGCTGATACCGGCATCGATGTCGATATTCTGGCCGGCACCACCGGAGATCAATGTGACATCTCCGCTGCCCATCGCAGCGACGCCGGTGGTGTTGACTGTGACCGGATTGTCCTCGGTCACCACGCTGATGCTGCCGGTACCGGCAGCACTGTTCTGAATCAATCTGGCAATTGTAAGGAGCCCGCCGGCGCTCAACTGCGTGATCTCGACATCACCCGTCGCACCGCTGTTTTGTGCATCCAAAGAACTGACCGCAACATCAAGATCGTCAGCATGCCCGATGCCGGTGGCGGCGCTCAGAGTGACGATATTGGCAACGAGGTTGGCCGTCTCACCGGCGAGCACGTCCGAAATTTCGTCAGTTGCTGTGACCACAGCGTCATTGGTGCCGGCATTCACCGCGCCGAGCTCGACACTGCCGTTGACCGTGATCAGAGTAATGTCGTTGGCGCCGCCACCCGTGTTCGAGGAATCAACCAACGTGGCAGTGATCGTGCCGGCGGCGTTTATCGAGATCAACCCGTCATTGGTCGTGAGCGACGTCAGGGTGATCGCATCGTCTTCGACCAGGGTCAGCGCCCCGATGCCGGTGACACTACCGGTGACGGAACCAACGGTCGTGTTGAGGGTGATGCCGGTTGCGGCGGTCGCAGTCAAGATCGGGGTGGTCACGCGCTGGACACCGACGGCAGTCTGTGTAACAGCGCCGGCCGTGGCGGTCAGAGCGGCGGCAGTGCCGGCTGTAATGCTGCCGGTGTTGAGCTGAATGTTCGTTGCCGCCAGTAAGGTTGCCGTGCCGCTGGTCGTCAAAATTTCCTTGTCGTTCGCAAGCGTGATACTGCCCGTCGTCGCGGTGATATCGACATCGCTGTCAACGGTGGAAACCGCATTTTCCAGAGAGATGCTGCCATTGGCTGTAACTGTGATCTTCCCGGTTCCCGTGCTGGTCAACGTTTCCGCCGTAATATTGACAGATGCCTCGTAGGTGATATCACCGTTCTCCGTCGTCGTGCCGGTGCCCACCGCCATAGTAACACTGCCGGCGTTGGCATCGACGGAGACCCCGCCGCTGTTGGTTGTGCTGATGTTGCCGCCGGCGTTCTGGTTGACGGCGCCCGAAGCGGTGATCTGAATCTGGCCGGCCTGGGTGCTGACGATGGCATCAAGTTCAATATTCCCGGTCATACCAGTCGTTGTCAGCGCGATGTCACCGCTACCGGCGGCGACGGTGCCGTCGGTGCTCAATGTCAACAGGTCGTCGGCGACTACCAGTATAATATTGCCGGTATCGGTGTCGTCCTGCTGCTGCAGTTTGGTCACGACAAGGTCACCGCCGGCCGCGAGCTGGGTGATGTTGATGTCGCCGGCACCAGTGTTCATAGCACCTAACGTGCCATTCTCCGGCGGGACGTCGGAGGAACCGAGCTGAACGTCGAGATCATCCGCAGCGGTGCCGATGCCGGCGCCGGCGGACAATGTTGCCATCGTCGCAACGATATTGGCATCTATCGTGTCATCGCCGCCGCGGCCGTCGGTGATGGCATCGGTAGCGGTGACGCTGGCATCGTCGGTGCCGGCATTGACATCGCCAAGATCGACATCGCCGTCGGTCGACTCGAGGCTGACATCGTTGTCGCCATCACTTACGTTAGAGGAATTGACCACAGCCGCGGTGATCGTACCACCGGCTTGGACGTCGATGGCACCGTCCGTCGTCGTCAATGATGTGAGCGTGATTGCATCCATCTCGTTGACGGTTAGGTCGCCGACAACGGTGACGTTAATGGTTGCGGAGTCCGCAGCGGTGTTTAGGGTGACTCCAGTGGCAGCGGTGGCGGTAACAACGCCGGTGCTGACAGTGCCGAGCGTGTGGCTGATAGCACCGTTCGTGGCCATCAGGTCGACCGAGGTGCCCGCGGCGAGGTTGCCGCTGGCCATCGTGATGTCACTAAAAGCAGTTATGTCAATCGTGTCGTCGGCGGTGACACTGCCGTTCGGCAGCAAGACACTGCCGGCCCGAGAGTCCAGAACGATATCGCCACCAACGGTTGTAACGCTGATTTCGGCGGCGGCGTCGATGGTGATATTACCGTCTTGGGCGGTAACCGTGAATGTCGAGTCACCGGTGACGTCACCGGTGATCAGGAAACTGCCGCCGTAGAGTTCAACGACATCATGGAAAATCGCGGAACCGACGGTGACCAGACCGGTGCCCGTACCGTTGAGCCCGATGACGATCTGCTGATCGGTATCTTCGATAGCGGCGAGGTCGGCGTCACTGAGGTTGAGTGTGCCCGTGCCGCCGACCGGCGAACCGATATCGATGGTCGTCGTGGTATCCCACGGCTCGATCGTCAGCGTACCGTCGCGCGTTACGGTGTCCGAGCCGCCGGAAAAATCGACTTCATTCGAGACCAGGGTGGTGGCGCCGGCGATATCAACGTCGTCACGGAACCGGATGCGGTCCTGGACGTTCAATGTCAGACTGCTGGCAGTGACAGCCCCGTCGAACTCGGCGTCGAGTACTACGCTGCCGGTGCCGGTATGGAAGACAACATTGGAATTCGTGGTCAGGTTCGAGCCGAAGTCGGCGCGCACGTCAACGCTACCATCGTTGTCCAGGTCGATATAGACCGAACCCGCATCGCCGACAGCCGGCGACGTGTAAGCGACGAGGCTCGAACTGACTGACCAGGAAGCGACGCCATGGTCCCAGGACGCAGTGATGGTGACGCCGGCAGTGTCGATGGCTGCCGGATTATGCAGGAACAACGTCGTGTTGCCCACGGCATCGCCGGTGTGAGCGCCGCTCGCGATGGTCCCATACGGTGTCTCCCGCGGCATTGAGAGCATGCCGGCGTCCACCGTCACATCGCCTTCGAAGTCGATGTCGACAGCACGCGTCACCGTCAGATCACCACTACCGACAACAATCTCACCCTTGACCAGCACGCGGCTGTCGGCCTGGGACTTCGTGTTTAGGGTGACGGCGCCGGCGATAGTCTCCACGTCGTTGTTGAACTGAATGACGTTCTTCGTCGTGACATCCAAAGCCCCGGTGAGCGTCACATTCGAGTCAAACCTGGTGTTGCCCTGGCCATCAGCCTGCGTAAAGCTGCCGGCGATCAGGACACCGTTGATGACGATGTTGCGGGCCTGCTCAACGATAATATTGCCGAGAGTCGCGACCGGATGCAGCGGATCGTCGGAGAGGCCAAGGCCGATGTCGCCTTGTATAACGATGTCGCCATCGGTACCGGCATTGAGATACAACTCCTTCGTATCGCCGCTGGCATCGCCGAAAAGCGAGCCGGTGATAAAGATGTTGGCGCCGTCCAAATTGACCTCGGTGTCGAAAACAACCTGAGCAACAGCGCCCAGCGTGGCAGAAAAGGTAGCGGTGACATCGGCCGAATCGTTGTCGTCCAGATCGACGGATACAGAATCTCCGTTACCACCAGCGATGACATCCGCGCTTGTGTACCCCGCATTGTTGGTGATTGACCACGTGCTCGTTCCGCTATTCCAGTCCAAGGTCAAACCAGCAGCCGTCATGGTCACCGCATCCCGGTCAACTAACGTCAGGATGGTATTGCCAAACGCTGCACCTGTGTGGATGCCGGCGCCTATGCCACTTCCCGTCGTGTTGAAGTACAGCGCATCACCGCCCTTGGCACCACTCGCATCATCCATGATCTGGAGACTGTCGAGGACAAGGATCTGGTCCCCGGTCGTGATGATATCGACAGACTGCTTCTGAGTGAAGCCGGAGCCGACGAATTCGAGCTCGACGTTCTCCCCGGTCGTAGCCCCACCGTTTGTGCTGAGCACACCGTCGACGAAGAACTTGCCGCCGATAACCGGGGCGCGGAAGGTGACGGAATCGCTGAATTCGTACTGTCCGACATACATGTGATGCCGGCCGTCGGCGCGCCCGATGGTAATACCGTCGGAACTGTCAAGCACCTCGAGCACGCCATCTGTATTGGTGATCCGGTCTGCGCCGTCGTCAAAGCCGTCGGCGATAAAATCGAGCTCGTCCCTCGAGAGCGCGAAAGTGCCGGGCGGTGGTGCCGCCTGTGCCAGGTCTATGCGCTGAGTCGTGGTCAGCGGCTGCAGGGTGATCGTACCCTGCGGCGCCGCCGGTATACCACTGCGCAGGATATTGCCAAGCGTGATATCATTGGTGGTAATAAAAATGTCGCCGCCATTGGCATTAACGACAGCGGTATTAGTAAACAACCCGCCCAGGTTGATGACCGATATGTCGCCGCCGTTGCCGGTTGTCAGACCGCTGACCGTATCGGCGTACCCCGGAATCTCCACATTGCCGATGTCGACTCCGTCAGCCTCGACGATGAAGATGCCGCCGGACCCCGCAGTCTTAGCTTCGAAGGTACCGACCTGGGTGTATATCGGCACGGCATCGTATCCGACACCGCCATCGGCCTCGATGCGCAGGTTATTGCCAATGAACATGACCAGATCGCCGCTGCCGTCAATGGTGCTGAAGTCCTGCGCCACGTTGAGCAGGTTGAGCATGGTCAGCGAAAGATTATCCGCCGTCATCGTGGCAGCGACATTAACAACGTCGGCATCTAGGATGATGTCGCCGCTGTCAATGTTGCCATGGATGTCGTAGGTAGCGAAGTCCAGCGGCCCGGTAACGGAGATCGATCCGACAGGCAGTCCGGCGGCGTCCATCTCGACGCGCAGGTTTTCGATACCGCTGTAGGTCATGGCAGCGTCGTTGTAGATGAACTGATCGCCGGTCAGTTCGACCGACCCGGTCGCCGTGGTGTTGAAATGCAGGATATCATTGGCATGTGCACCGCCTACGATGGTCTCGACGAAATGGCCAACGTGCGTGACACTGTTCCCGGCGCTGTCGCTGGTGTCAGTGCCCGGGTTGACGGTTAGCAGATTGGTCACAGCCGAGAAATCCAGCGTGTCGCTGTCCGTATTCGACGCCTCGATCACCGTGTCACCGCCCCAGGTGCCGCTGAATCTATAGATGTCGTCACCGTCCTGACCGTAGAGCTCATCGTCGCCTGCCGCCCCCGAAATAATGTCGTTGCCGAGCCCGCCGTAAATGATATCGTCCCCCCCACCGCCAGCGAGCACGTCGTTGCCTGCACCGCCGAACGCATAGATCGGCAGGGTAACGCTCGGATCGACGATCAGGGTGTCGTTACCGGTGCCGCCGTCGAAGAAAATGCCCGTAAGCCCGGCATACGCCGTCGTGGTGCCGAATGCGGAAATATCGACAGCACCCGAGCCGGTCTGGGTAATCTGGAAGGTTTCATCGGCATCGACACCGCCGCCGAGGCCGAGACGCTGCCAGGCTTCGAGCCCGGCGCTGAGCACCAGCGTACCTGCCGGCAGCGTATTGGGGTCTTGGGTCGGGATCGTGAATGAGTCATCTTCCTTGGTTTCAACCAGCGTATCGACGCCGAGGGTCACACCTAGGTTCTGGGTCATTGAACTGAGGGCACCGTCGAGGCTGAGGAAGGACAGCAGTTCGAACTCACCGATCGTTGCGGCACCCGACAACTTGGTGTAGTCAAGGCTCAGACCGAGCAGCGAAACCGGGCGGTTGAAGTCTGTCAGTGGCGCCAGGTCCGTTTCGAAGACGAAACCGGAATTGACCGTAGCCGGCAGATTCCAGACGCGCGTCGGTTGAAATGCCGAAACGTCCTCACCCATCGTCCCGTTGCGTTCGAACACGGTCAAGTCAAAGGCGAAGTTGTTCGAGCCCTCGTCGAAGTCCCAGGCACCGACCAGATCGGTTTCGACCCCGGTCAGCGGTTCGGTGTGATTAGTTGATATCTCGACGTCGGTGCGCCCGAGGACCCAGAATCGCACTTCATCGAGCAACCCGTCGAAGTACTTGCTGCCATCGAAGTCGCGGCCGATATAGTTGCCGTCGCGGGTGATCGTCGTGGGACCGTTGAAGGTACCAGTTGTGTCGGTCCCTTCCGCGCTGCCATTGACATAGATGGTGGCGTTGTTGCTGGTATCGATGACCGCGGCAATGTGCACCCACGTATCCGCCACCAGCGTTGCCGTACTGGTGAGGGTCGTCGGCGTCGTGTCGTCGTAGACCGTGAGATAAGGATTACCGGCAGCGTTGATGCCGAGGATGACATTGTGCTCGGCGGCAGCACGGCCGAAATCGACAAGCGCCATGTCGTTGCCGATAGCGTGCGGATACACCCACATTTCGATGGTCGTCGGGCCGCTGAAGTAGACGTCGTCGGGATAGCTGATGAAGTCGTTACTGCCGTCGAAGTCGAGGACGTCAGCAGCATTGAAGTCAAGGCTGAAGTACTTGAGCTTGGTGAATCCCTTGGTTCCGCCTGTGGTTTCATCGATACCCGGCAAAATGTCGTTGAGCTGGCCGATACGGTTGCCATTGAGGTTGAGTGCCTCGATGTTGAAGGCAAACTGCAGACCGTTGAGGTCATGGATGCCGCGATAAGACAGGTCGACATTAACCAGCGTGCCCAGGTCGCTGCCGTAGATCGAGTTGCGCACCAGTGGCAAACCAAGATGCGAAACGGTCACCGGCATGCCAAGCGAGTCGGCCAAGCCAGCCTTAAGCCCGCGATCGGGAATCGTGATTTCCGGGTCTGTCTCCCGCGGCTGGTTGGTGCTGAACTCGGCGGCTACCGGCAATACGAAGCTCTCGCTGTTGTCGAGGTCGCGCACTTCCTTGGACTCGCCGATGAAGCGATCGGCACCGCTTTCTCCGAAGAACTGGTCGTGATCGCTGTTACCAATTATGACGTCGTCGCCGTCACCGCCGTGGATCTCGTCGCGGTCATGAAGCGGATGGATCATGCCCTGCAGCGGCGCTTTTACTTCAACTGCAAACGCCACGTTCGCAGTCGCGCCAGTTCCCTTCACCAGCGTATTATCACCGTTGAAGAAAAGGTGGCCGTCGACATCGGTCATCGAAGCAATGCTGCCCCACGTTGTTGCCAACTCGACCGTGCCGGCGTCGTCACCGCTGCTGCTGAACAGCCGATCGCCGTCGATCACGAAGTAAAGGGTGTCGGCCACCTCAGTAAGCAGGCTCGGGAGACCATCAAGGATCTTCACCTGCCGTACGGTGGTGAAGTCGTCCTCGAAGATCTTCCAGAGTTCTTCGCTGAGGGCAATCGGGCCAAAACCGGTGTTGCCGGTTTCGACGATGTTATCGAGCGCCACGGTGAAATCATCAGTGAAGTCGGCATCGACGCCGAGTTTGTTCGCGAGTACGCCAGCGCTGAGAACGTCGGAAGTGCGGTAGCTGTCTTTGAGCAGCACAGTCAGCACCTTGTTGGCAGCGTCGTACGGCAGCGCGTCAACGTCAGTAGCCAGGAGAATGTCATAGACGAAACGCACCTGGACATCATTGAAGTCGCCGCCGTTGCTACTGTCGAGGGCAGTAAAGACCAGGTCATTATTATCGCCATCGAAGACGATGTGGCTGGCAGCGGCCACACCCTCAACACCGCCGACAAGGTCGGCCGCATCGGCATCGGCAGGATCGACGGCAATGACACCCGGCGCGTTCAGATTCAGAACAACCGTCGCGTTGGCATTCAACGTTGCGGTGAAGCTGGCGAGGATATCGCCGTTGCCGCTGCCGTCGAGGTCGAGCTGGACGCTGTCACCGTCGCCCAAGTGGATCGTGGCACCCGTATAGCTGCCCGCGTTGCTGATCGACCACACGCTGGTACTGTTGTCCCAGTTCAGACGCAAGTTGGTGGTGATCGCCGTCACGGCATCCGAGTCGACCAGGGTCACCATCGTGTTCGGTGCAGCGGCGGCACCGAGGTGCGTGCCCTCGACCAGGGTCTGTGTCACCAGCGCGGCCGTGAACGGAATCGTTGCGGCACCGCTGCCGCTGTTGATGTCATCAACAATTGCCCGCACATCTGACGTGCCGACACCGACGCGGATCGTCAGAACCTTCGTGACACTGTTGTAATCGGCGGCAGCCGAATTATCGACGATGGTCGGATCTTCAGTGATAACAACCTGCACATCGTTCCTGTTAACGCCGTTGTCTTTGGCCGTAACGATGAAGTCGTTATTATTATCGGCGCCCCGCACCGTAGCGGCCGCCGGAGTGGTCGCGTCGTCAGCGCCGCTGGTCAGCAACATGGCGCCGAAGACAGGGCCGGTACCGGTTAATTCTGCAATCTCCGCACGGATGCCGAGGGCGCCAGTTTTGCTGTTCACCTCGTCAATGATCGTCTGCGCAGTCGTCACGCCGTTGTCGATCTCGATCTTAATAGTGCTGCCGTCAAGGGTTGCGATGGCAGCGTTGCCGGTGACGGCACCGCCATCGACAAACTCGACCCTCAGCGACGAACTGGTGCCGATAGTATTGTTACGGAAAGTGATGTCGTTGTTGTCGCCGACAAAGCTGAACGTCGCCCACGGCGCCACGCCGGTGACACCGCCGAAGGTCGTGCCAATGTTGTACTTGACGCCGGTGTAATAGACGTTGTCGCCGACATTCTCGAGGTTCATCGCGGCACCCGACAGCGTCTTGACCTTACGCGTTTCGGCAGCGGTGCCATCGCTCTTCCACAGTTGGTACTTGTCCTGGGTCGCAGCCGTACGGGTCACCGTAAAGTAGATCTGGCCGTTCATTTCGGTCAACTGCGAGCCATCACCCGGCAGCACCGAAACCAGTTCGAGCTCAGCGGCATCCTGCTTCCACAGCATCGGATATGTGCCGTTGCCGGCGATAAAGAATAAGGTGCCGCCGGCCTCGATCAGATTGCTCGGCTGCCCCGGGAGATTCGGCGCCGCGATACGTTGCGACACAACCTCGGTGCCGCTGCTGACGTCGAGCTGCCAGAGTTCGAGATCGGTCGTCAGGCCATCGAGGGGGTTGAGGTCGATGACGAAGGTCGCAATGTCTTCACCGATGAAGAGCAATTCGCCGTGGCCGCCGACGTTGGCAACAAACTGTGCCGGAACGTCAACCGGATCGACGACAGTACCGTCCGTCTTCCAAATTTCGTGCTGCGTCGCGCTTGGATCATAGACTGTAAAGTAGACAACGCCGTCCATGATCGACAGCAACTGAGAGGCGTTGGCGTTCGGGACAGTAAACAGCAACTCGGCCTTGTCGCCGTTGTCGATCCAAACCCCGACCGTTTCGGCCATGGCATCGTCGACGGTGTAGTATACAGTGCCGTCCGCCGCAATGACTTCGTCGGCCGGCCTGGTGCGGACATTGACATTCGTCACTTCCGCGGCCGTGGTTCCGTTGCTCTGCCAGACACTGTTATTGAGGACAAACGACAAATTACTACCGATCGCAGTCATCTCGGTCGGGTCGGCGACGCCGTCAATGACCGCGAAGTCACCGGCCGTGTCGACGCGGTGAAGCTCGTTGGTGCCGTTGTCATCGGCGTCGTAAAGGAAGAAGAGATTGTCATCGACCGCGACAAACGTGTGCGCCGCGGATGTGCCGCCGCTGGGTGCACCGGCGACAGCATAGGCGTACATGCCGTCCGTGTACCACAGCTTGTCAGTACCGATGGTGAAATACAGCTGGTCGTCGAAGACTGTCATATTGGCGGGGTTGCGAATCAGATTCGGCGTGCCGCTGGCGTAGATTTCCGCCAAAGCACCACCATTTGTGTGCCACAGGATCTGATCGCTGCCGACCGATGCCTTCTGAGTGAAATACAACATGTCACCGATGGCCACGAAGCTCTCCGGCGATTCGGTCACGGTGGAGATGGTTTCGAACGCGGGTGTTGCACTCGGATTGTAAACCCGCAGGAAATACGTGCCCGCTTCGTAGCGACGCAGGTCGATGACACTGGCGCCTTCTACCAGCAGGCGGCCTTCGCTGGTGTGCAGATCGCCGAACACCGCCATTTGCTCGGCAGTGGTGATGTGCAGGCCGGAATCGGTGTCGGCACCTAAAGCGCGGCGGATTGTCAACGACTCATCGACGGTGACGGCGGTCACGCGAATCGTCAGCTTGGTCCAACCCTGGGACAGGGCAGCACGCACTGGCGTCGTCAGATCGATCCTGTTGACGGACGTGTTGACGCTGAAGAAGACCGAGGACCCGTCATCGGCGCTGGTGACGACGCCGTCACCTTCCGAGCCAAGGATCTGGACGACCATTTCCGGCACCGACGACGACAGTTGGTCAACCAGACGGTCGGTAACACGCGGCGTGCTACTGCCGGAACCCGCCTGGACGCTCGAGTACAGCTCGCCATCAACGGCGAAGAAGAGCGTCTGACTGGCGGCGCTCATATAATTCGGATTAATGACCGCGGAACCGCCGATGTCGAATGCCTGCGTCACGCTGGAAGTATCCGGATCGAAATAGAAGAGCTTCTGGCCGCGGGACACAGTACCCGTCGTGTAGAACAGCAACCCGTCGGCACCGATGAAATTGTCGGGGTTCGTTGTCAACGTTGCAACATTTGCCGCATCAACATTAACGTCGGCCGGTGTCTGCACACGGTAGAGTCTTTCACCCACATTAAAATCAGAACTGAAGAACAGTGAGCCACCGAGCTCGGTCATGTTCTCGACGTCGGTCACCGGGGTGCTCGGGGTGCTGCTGTCGTAGATCTGACGTGTCGTGGTGCCGTCGGTAACCCACAACTTATCGTTGGCCGCGAAGTAAAGCAGCGAACCGACCGAAGTCTGCTGCGAGATATTGGTGCTGAAGCTGGCGACGGCGCCAGCCGGTTCGAAGGTTGCCGGCAGGAAGGCCGTCGAACTGCCGGTGCCGTCGGTCTGCATCAACTCGTAGTTGTCGCCGTTCAGCACGGTGAAGAACAACTCGCTGCCGACGGCCGACAGAGCGCTGGAATTTACCACAAAGGACTGGCCGGAGACCGGGAGGTCGGAGTCTTTGAAGCGACGCAGCGACGGGTTGCCGTCGTCACTGGTCTCGGCGCCGTAGTAAATGTAATTGTTAAAGATGGTGAGGCTGTCCGGACTGGCATCGCCCGTTGCGTCACTGTTGATGTTGGTAGAGGTTACCGTACCGGTAGACGCAATTAATGCCGACGTGACAGCAACCAGTTCAACGCCCTGCTCGCTGAAGCTGGGGGCGGTGTTCTCCAGGTTGGCGGTCAGGAACAGGCGGTTGGCGCCGTTGACCATGCCGCTGGTCAGGCGCGCATCGTTGTCGCTCGGCAGAGCATCGAGGTTGACGATCGACGTCGGATTGACGACGACGCCGTCGGTCTTGTACAACGCCAGTTGCGCGCCGCTGGTGGCGGTGAAGTAGAGTTGATCGTAAAAAACATGCAGGTTGCTCGGCGACGAATCGGCACCGGCCGCATTGATGTTGTGCAGCATGCTGGTGCCGCCGCTGGTGCCGTCGGAACTGCGCCAGAGTTCAATGCCGTTGGTGCCGTCATCCGCGGTGAAGTACAGGTAATTGTTATAGACCGTCAGATCACTCGGATCCGAACCGACACCGCTCGCCGGGTTAATGTCTTGCACCTGCGCGAAGAAGCCTGCAGTCATCTGGGAGGCGGTGTTGATGATACCGTCGCCGGTTGTCTCACCAGATGTTACAAGCGCCGCATTCCAGGCGAAGGTGCGTACGCCGACCGAATCAACGGAATTGTCAATCGCATCGATCACTTGTAAGCGCGTCGTAACGCCGGCTTCGATCTTCACCTCAAGAACATTCGTCGAATCGTCATATGTTGCCGACTCAGAGCCTGCCGCACCACCGTCAATCAGCGTGATCGCCACATCATTGTACTGCGTTCCGGCATCCACCGCTGTAACGGTGAAATCATTACCCGTCCCCGGAGGCCGCACCGTGGCATCCGCGGTCTGTCCAGAAGTCGAATCACTGCTGGACGTACCCAGGGCGTAGAGCGTGCCGTTGCCTGTGCTCTCGCCCGGCGCCAGCGGCACCGTCGCATTCCAAATCGGCATCGTACTGGCATCAGTGTTGATCTCGCTCATCATCACCATGCGCGTGGTCGAATTGAAGTTCATATCTAGCGTCAGCGTCAAGGTGCCCGCGGTCCACTGCGAGTCGAACGTGCCGCTGTCAGCAATGTTCACGTTCAGCGTATTGAATGTCGTTCCGGCGGTGTCTGCGGTCAGGCGGATATCGTCGCTCGTGCCCGGTATGATCAGATCCCATACCGCCTGCACCGAATTGAAATTGCCTGACGTGATACCCGTAGTTGCCGGGAGACTCACATTGGCATTGCCGTTGCCGGCACCGTCGCTCACCGTATAGGTCGTACCGTTGAACGGTGCGCCAAGACCGTTAATGAGGCCTTGAATTGCGTTGGACGTAGTCCCGCCGCTGTTGACAAACACGGTGAGCACTCGGTTTGCAACATCATATTCAGCACTCGTTCCGGCGTCCTGCGACTCGGCGAGCAGGATCACCAGGCCGTTCTCTGCTGAGCCCGGGGCAACAGCCTGGATCTGGAAGCGATCGTTGCCGTCGGCGGCACCCGGATCGACCAGCACCACAGCATTGCTGCCGCTCGGGTTCAGGGTTTGCAGGTTCGTATTGAAGGTTCCGGCGCCGGTAGATGTGGTGACGTTGTAGTCAGTACGGAATGTTGCAACCTGCGGAAAATTCGCCACGGTGGCGGAGGTATTGAGGTAGTCACGGATATCAGTCGCGGTCGAGACACCGCCTTCGACCGTCACTGTCAACACGCCGGCCAGATAGGTTGCAGTCTCGGAACCGGCAGTGCCGCCACCGACAACCTCGACATCCAGACCGTTGCCCGCGGAGCCGCCGTTATCCGCTGTGAAGGTCAGCGATGTGCCCTCAAGTGTGTAGGTGCCCGCAGCGGTGCTGATATCATCACCGCTGCCAGTGACGCTGCTGTATGGTGCAGCTGTTGTAAACGCGCCGTCAGCCGTGGCAAAGTAATCATAGGTGTTACGGAATGTAACGACGTTTGCATTTGCGGAAGCGTTGATCGCTGTGATGATATTTGTGATGGTCGAGTCAGCGCCTACGTCACCAGTGAGATTGACTGTCAGCGTCAGCGTTTCCGTGCCGGGCACGTATGCCACACCTTCCGAACCTTGCGTTCCTCCACTCACGATGACGACATTAAGCCCATCCTGGGCCGCGCCGACGAGATCGGCAGTAAAGGTCATGATGGTCGCGCCTTCTGTCACCGTACCGGTCGAATTGATTCCGTCATCGCCATTAATCGTGACGCCACTCTGCAGCGTGGAATCGGTCAGCGCTGCCGTTGCTGCGTTCGACGCTGTCCAGGCATCCTGGAATGTGGCTCTGCCGGTAAAACCAACTGACGCGGCGTTGTTCAGGTAGGCAACAACATCATCGTTGTCGTGCTCGGCCGGATCAATCGTGACGTTCAAGGTATCTGTGCTGGCACCGTCGGCATAAGTGGCAGCAAGCGAGGCGCCGCCGCCGCCATCCGTCAGTCGAATCTGCAGGTTGTCCTTCACACCAGAGGAATTGGCCGTGAACGTGATGGCGTTGTTGGCGTTGTTGCCCTGCGGATCGTAAACCACCGACTCATTGGCGCCGCCGCCTGTCTCATCTTCAATGCCGATCGAAATTGTGTCACCACCGGCCCCGCTGGGCAGTGATGCGCCATACAGCAACTGAAATGCGTCGCGCCTCGCCGTATCGACCCAATTTCCGCTCGTCGTGAGATCGACATGTGTTTCAATGGTTGCCGCGGTTGTTTCTGTGCTACTGATGTTTACTCGCAGGACCTTGTTCGTGCTGTCGTAATCCAACTGCACATCATCGCCTGAAAGTGTGTCATTGTCGTAGTAAATCACGTTCAGCCCGTTATAGGACGCGGCATAGCCTTTCGCAATAAACGTAACTCGATCATCGCCGCCGGCAGTACCCGGATCGACGGTAACCGACGATAAGACGCCGTTGACGCCGGACGTCACCAGGTTCAGGCTGTGCGGGTTAATTGCGATACTGGCAGTGATCACTCCGTTGCCGTTGTTGCCGCCGGCATCTGTGGCGACGAAGGGAATGCCGCCTGTGCCATCAACGACCGTCTTGACATCATCACCATTGCTGACGCCGCTCTCGATGTAGATCGTCAGGGTCTTATCCGTGCTGTCCCAATTGGCCGACGCCGTGCCGTTTGTGATGCTGCCATTGTCTATGTAACGGATAGTCGAGCCGGCATACTGATCGTCATTCGCCGGAGTCGCCGTGAAGACCAGCGAATCGTTATTCACGCTCGAGTTTGGATCTAAGGTGACGCTCGGCGTATTATCAGCGCCGCTTATCGACTGGCTCATGACGGCGGACGCTGTAGTAAAGTTGCCGGCGGCAACTGTGCCACTCCCGTTATTTCCGGCGTTGTTTGTTGCGTTCCATGAATTGGTGATCTCGGCATTGATCGCCGCCCCCAACTGATTGGCGGTTGTTTCGCCGGTCTCGATCTGGACGGTCAGCGTGACGGTTGCGATATCATAGGTAGCCGTTTCGTTGCCTGCATTAACTGAATTCTGTAGCGTGATTATCAGTGCGTTATAGCGGTCGCCAACATTCTGCGCAGTGAGCCTGATAGAGTCATGGCTGCCGCCCTGATCCAATGTGTATACCGCAGCGGCACCACCGGTGCCGGCGCCGACGGTCTCCAAAAGGACGGCGTTGGCAGTTGCATCATGCCCTGAGATCGGCGCCGGAGTTGTCGCCGCGTTCAGGATTTCCGCATTAAAGTTGCTTGCTCCGACCGGGTTCAACTGCGTGCCGATGGCATTAATGATGTCGGCACGGGTCGTTACGCCGCTCTGGACGTTGATCGTCAGCGTACCCGGAGAACCTGCAGCCCATATGGCCGTTGCTGTTTCGTCCGTGATCGTTCCGTCATCTTCAATCACGATATTGGCGTTGGCGAATCCCGTCTCCTCCTTGGCCACCAGGCGGAAGTCGTTGTTATTGCCCAGAGGGCGCACATCGTAGTGCGGGTATGTCGGGCTGAAGCCGCCGCTTGTTGTTTCACTCGCGGCATTGATAACGCCGGAGCCGGCATCAGCCAGCGTCACCGTCCACTCGGCGTTGTAGATAAAAGCCTGCTGAATATTCAACGCCGTGTGAATACCTGCATCAATGCCGACCGTCAGCGTCATGGCAACGGAATCGAATTCGATGAGGGGCAGGTTCGAGTAGCTATCGGGTGTAATCGCGCCTTTCTCAATGGCCACAGCCGCAGTGAAGGTACCCGTACCCTCGTTGTCCACGGCGGTGGCGAAGTTTGCAGCGGTCATCTGTTCGTTGACATTGATCATCAGCACATTGGTCAGCGCATCATAACTATCGGTACCGGAAGTCACCGCATCGATGCGCAGATCATTGTAGGCCGCACCGTTGTTGGCCGCGGTAAGGATCACCACGCTGCCAATTGTGCTGTCAGTGAACGCGAAGACCGCCGGCTGGCCGCCCGTGCCGTTCTGTGTGCGGTTGAGTGCCGCTGCATTGGCATCGTCCACCACCAGCACGCTGACGTCGTCATACGTGGATCCCGTACCGACCGCGCCGATAGTGAAATCGTTAAAGGTACCCGGCGACACGATTGTGGCTGTGGCGTTGCTGTCGGAAATGCGATACAGTTCGACACCGGTCAGGCCGTCATTGGCGGTGAAGTACATATATTTCACCGCACCGCTGTTAACGACGGTCAGGTCATCCGGATCCCCGCCTGTGGAGCCGGAGCCGATGCCATTATTCAGCGGCAGGCTGACTTTGGTCGGTACCGCCATGCCATCAGTAAAATACAATTCCTTGCCGTCTGAGCTTGTGGTCGCGACAAAATAGACGCTGCCGTCAAACTCAGTCAACTGTGACGGGCCGGAACCATTGCCGCCGGCATACAGGTCTGACACCTCGGTGGCATTGCCCGCCGTAACATTGCTAACCTGATATAGCTCGCGGCCGTTGCTGCCGACTGCGGACATGAACAGGCGCGCGGAAGCAGAACCACCGTTCACCACAGTCAATTGCTGCGGGCTCGAACTGCCCGGATCAAGGATATCTGTCACGAGACTCGGCGCCGCCGTGCCGTCTGTCCTGTACAATTCAACGCCGTTGGCACCCTTCGCAACGAGGTATAGCCGACTGGTTGTATTATTGCTGAATATCGTCAACTCAGATGGATCCGAACTGCCGGCGCCCGAGTCGATGTCAAAAAACGTAACTGTGGTGCCATTATAACTGAACAGTTCCGTACCGATACTGCCGTCGCTGCGCTCGGCGGTGAAGAACAGTTCGTTGTTGAAGCTGGTGAAGTTGGCCGGGTTCAGCAATCTATCGCCGTCGGGAAAGGTAACAGGTGCAGTGTTGGTGCCGTCCGTTTCCCACAGGATAGCGCCGGTGCCGTCGCTGGCGGAGAAGTATAAGTCGGTACCGAGCACGAGCATCTCGTCTGGTGAGTTGATCAAGCCGCTCTGCTCCATGACGCTGGCCGCCAAAGGCGTACCGCTCGGGATCCGGTAGAGCCCGGTACGGGTCTGGAAGTCACCAGTAAAGTATAAGTCGTTGCCGACTGCAACCAACTCGGCAACGTTGCTGACGCCCGGGATCTGAGTCGAGTTGCCGGCGGTGCCGTTGCTGTGGAAGAGGTCACCGCTTTGGTTCGTGTAATAGATGAGACTGTTGACGCTGACAATTGCGGTAATCGTTTCGCCGGCATCGACAACCTCGAAGGTGTCGCTTGTGGATCCCTGGCTGCGCCACAGCGTCTCATCGTCCATCACCCAGACCAATGTCGGTTGGCCGCCAACCGTGCCGGCAAACGGCTGGCTGGGCTGCATACCTGAAATGCTCTGAACCTGCTGCGTACCGACTACTGAACCGTCGCTGCGCCAGAGCTCGTTATTGACGAAGAAATACGCCGTGCTGCCAGCGACGGTGACATAGCTGATGGAGGTCGGCAGCGGATTGGCCTGAGCACCGGACAGGTTCGACAGGAACAGCTCGACCTCAGCCAGGTAGTCCGGGTTGTCGATGTACGGGATGTAAGCGCCCAAGTCGAACTCGAACACCGCCGATGTGGTACTGGTGATCTCGATCGAATCGCCGCTCAGATCCACAACCCCCGCAGTGATCGCACCGTCGCGACCAGCCAGCGTTACGCCCTTCGCTGGCGCACTGACCGGACTCAGAGCGATGTAGTTGCCGGCCTGCCCGTCACCGAGGATGGTGAAGCGATACCATTTCTCCGACTCACCGAGCCCGAGCACATAGCGGCTCGAGTCAAGGACCCCGTCGTTGTTGTTATCCGGGTCGGTGAAGATGTCGGGTCGTCCGGTACCTGTGTCAACGAGGAAGTCGCCGGCACCAGTGATCGTGCGGTTGGCGATGATGGCAAAATCGCTGGTCGGCATGGTCCGCAGGCGATGCGTACCGAAAATAACAAAGACCTTGCCGGCGTCTGTCTTGACACCGCCGATGAAGCCGTCGGCATTACGGGCGCCAACGAGCAGGTCGTCGATACGGTCGCCATTGATGTCGATCGCCGGCGTCGCCGGCAACGTACCAAACTTGTCGAACTCGTTTTCGCCCTCGATCATCAGATCATGGTCGCTGCCGACAGTGAACAACGCACCACTACTGTCGAGGGCATAGAAAAGGTAGACTATGCCGCGATCGTCCTGGGTGAGGATTTCAAAGGCAGACGGATTGACGTTCTGGCTCGAGGTCCGCACCGTGCGGCCCTGACCGAGGACAACGTCCATACGGCCGTCCTCGTTGTAGTCGCCGGAAGTCACGAACAACTCACTGATCAAGGAGGTCGTGCCGAAACTGGCCGGACTGTTCTGACGGATAATTACATCGGCATTCTGCGAGGCGTCGAGGATTTCGACCTTACTTTTCGAGATCGCATAGTCCGTGTCGTTACCGTAGTAGATGAGCACGGCGCCGAGCGCAACGTCGGCGTCTTCACGCGTCCGGCTCAACGCATAGTCGTCAAAACCGTCGTTGTTCAAGTCGCTCAACGCGAATACGCCGCCACCGAGAGAGGTATCGGCGTAGCGCATCGTAGCGTCGCGGTCGAGACGATGCTCCACTTCGGAGTCAAGGCTGACGGTGTACGCAGCCCGCAGGTGCGGCGTCAGGATGTCGCCCTTCAAGCTGTCAATCGCATCATTAGCTGTCGTCACGCCCGGCGTGAAGCCGATTGTCACCTGATTGACCACTGCTGCGACGGCTTTCGTGCTGTCGCTACCGCTGTGCGTCGTTACCGAACCTGCACGCGCCAGTAAAGCAGATCCAGCGGCAGGGAAGTAGACGCTGGCACTGGACTCCTTAACTGTCGTATTGAATACAGCGGCAAAACCGGTCAGGCTATCCAGCAGCGTTTTGGTCTGTGCAAATGTCGTCGCATTATTGATGTAAACAGTAACGTTGCGGCCGGACTCAGATGTCGTACCCGCAAGTGCGGAGTCCAGGACGAAGTCAATCGTCCAGCCATTCCCCGACGAACCATCAGCCTGGGCCTCAATAAGCAGTCCGAATGACTCGGCAACAGGCGCTGTCACACCGGTTTTGACGCTGGACTGGAAGGTGACGTTCATGCCGTCGAAGATGCTGCCGGCTAACAGGCTTTCGAAGCGGATGTCGTTGTTGTCGCCGGCAAACGGGATGCTGATCTCGCTCTTGGCGGTCGCGCTGCCGTTGAACGTCACCGCGTTGGCAGCGTCGACACCGCCGAAACCGGTGTTCTCCGCCACCGGGCGACCGAGCAGGACGTAGGCACGGCCTGAATTCGAATCACCACCAATAAAGCCCGGCACGCTGAACAGCAGGTCATCGAGTCCGTCGCCATTCACATCCCCCACCTTGGCGACCTTGAGACCGATCGGATCGTCGGTGGCGGCGGAAGTCACTTCAGTGGGATGGTACGTAATCGTCATCGACCAGCTATCGAGCGTGCCACTGGCACGCCCACCGGTAATCGGCGGCATCGCTGTCGGATCGGCCAGATCATCGGTGATCTGCAAAGTCCAGACACCGTTGGGATCTTCCCCATCAAAAGCGGACAACGCCTCTTCGGGGCGGAAATGGCCGGTGTACGGCGCCGCTGCCGGCAACTGAGCGCTGTCAATCGGCGTGCCGGCTTCGTCGTTCAAGGTGGTGTTGGTGAAGTTCGGATTCTCGCCACCTACATTGCTGAATAACGTGATCGGCATGCCGGTGCCGTTCGGACTGATCAGGTGCGCCGACAGATCCTGGGCGTACGGGAAGGTGATGTTGACGTTTACATCGAGATCACGGATCTCACCGGGCACGTCGCTCACCTCGAGCGTATACTCCGCCAGATCGACGGCAATATCCAGCGACCACTGGTTGATCTGGCCACCAACATTGTTGCCCTGGTCGTCGATCGCCCGCAGCGTCCAGTCACCGTTGACATTCGATCCCACTGCCTGCAGGAACACCTGCATGTCGCCTTCCGGATTGAAGCTGATATTACTGTGCGTCGCCGGGTTGAAAGTCGTGATCGACGGGAACGCCGTCAGGCCGGAGTCGGCGTTGAGGGTGATATTCGTCATGTTGGTACCGGCATTCGGCAAGTCCGTAAATAGCTCCAACTCGACGCCGCCCGGGCTCCGCAGGTAGAGGTCGATGTCTTCGACATTCGGATGGGCGATGTCGACAGTGACGTCGACATCGATCAGGTTGCCATTGACACCGCTGATCTCCACCCTGTCATCGATTGGCTCCGTCGTGCGCAAAGTCAGATCCCAACTGTTCAACGTACCAGTGACTGGCAGTGGCGAACCGGTTGTCCAGTCGGTGATCGTCAGGGTCCAGGTGCTGTTTGCGTCCTGGCCATAGAACCTCGTCTCCATATCGCCCGCACTGGTAAAATTGCCGATGTACGGCTCACTGCCGGAAGTGATGCTGCTGCCGGCGCCGGCATCGAAGACAGTGCCGGCGAGATCGGCGCCGGTCAGATCGCCACGGTTGAAAAGCGACACAGTCTGCCCGGAGACATCGTGTTTGAGTTCGATCTGTAGATCCTCGACACGGTAGTGCGAAATGTCGAGCTTGAGATCGACGTCGGTGATGACTACGGATGGATCATAGCCAGAACTCGTCGCCGAGAATGTCGTCGACTGCGAGGCGGAGGTACCGTACAGATCGAAATCAATCGAGAAACCACGGACCAGTCCTTGGTCAGCGCCGCCGCGATCGCGCACTTCCAGCGTCCAATCGCCGGCAGGATCAAGGTCGTTGAACGCGGCCAGGCTGCCGTGCGGCCGCAGCGTCATGCTGGCATACGGCGCTGACCCCGAGTCGATGTGAGATCCGGCCTCGTCATCGAATGTCAGGTTACGCATATTATTGCCGCTGCCGCCGTCACGATACGCGAGCGGTACGCGAATCCCCTGCGGACTGACGAGATAAATCTCCAAGTCGCCGACAAAGGTATGGTCCAGATCCACCGTGACATCGACATCCTGGATCAGTCGCGGGCGACCGAGGAAATCGAGGAAATCTGCGTCCGCCCCCGAGACGTTTCTCGTACTGGTGGAGGTCTGATAATCATTGATGAAATTCATCGGATTGGCGCCGGGATTATTTGTGAAGAGCTGCTTGCTCGGCACAGTCCTATAGGTGGAGTCACCCGGCTCCTGCCACTGCAGCATGGCTGTGGCTCCGCCATAGTTTTCAAACCAGTCCATGCGAAGATAAGTTGGTGTATTGGCCGTCAGGTAAGCAGACCCGTAATCATAAGTGCCGCCGTGCAGTGTCCAGTTACTGACAACATTAGCGGTCCCCCCGACCTGGACCCTGACCCCGTCGTCAGTAAAGGTCCGGAAGTTATGCCAACCAGTAGTTTGCGGTACCACGTATCCACTCCAGATGGTATAAACACGGTCGCTTCTGCCGCCGACAATGTGACCGGATTCCCAGGCAAAGTTGATCTCCGAGTCGACCTGTGAAGTGATCAAAGTGAACGGAGCGTAGGCAAATGGATGCAGGTCATAATAGAAACCATTAATCCCGTTCCCCACTTGGAAGCTGGTACTTTGCGCCGGTAGCGTGTTCGCAGCAGACGGAGCTTCCGCAATCAGGCCTGTCGTGCCTGTAAAACTCTGCACAGTTGGGAATGGCAGCGGCGTGATGTTCGTTGCCGAGGCTGTCGTCGGAATCGACAGCGGATTCGGGTGCTCGATTACGGTCGTGAACAACTCGAGGTCAATGAGCGCGGAACCCGACTCGATATTGTCGCCGGTCGTGGTCTCGGCAATGTCACGACCCGAGAAGATGTGGCCGTAGAGATTCGAGTTACCCGGTTGCGGCGAGACCACTGCAACGTCGCCGTAGATCAACCCGCCGATCGGGTTCTTCTCGCCGGTGTACTCGAGCACATAAACGCTCGCCCCGTCGGAGAGGAAGGAGATGTCATTGAGCAGGATCGTGCGCAGATAAATCGGGTCGATCGACTCGAGGCTGATG
>CAUZJQ010000031.1:0-22998 GCA_963580095.1 Lentisphaeria bacterium
TATACATGCGGTACAGCATATTGGCCCAGTCACAGGACTCGGTGCCGCCGGAACCGGCATGCAGGCTGATGATCGCGTTGCCTTTGTCGAATTCGTTGCCGAGAAAACTGACGAGCTCGAGCTTGTCCAGGGCTTCATCAATCCGCGACGACTCGCTCTCGGCCTCGGCGATCATATCGGATTCAACGCCTTCTTCTTCCGCGAGCTCGGCCAGCACTTCGAAATTTTCGACATCGCCGGCAATCTTGTGGAACGGCTCAACGATGCTCTTGCAGGCACTCAGCTCGGCAACCGTTGCCTGGGCAGTTTCCTTGTTGTTCCAGAAGTCTGGATCGGACATGTTCGCTACAAGCTCGGCAACGCGTTCGCTCTTCGAGGAAACCTCAAAGAAACCCCCTGAGATGCTCAACCCGAGCAGTGGCCTTGCGCGCACCGATTTTCAATTCCTCGAGTGTCATCTCTGAGTCTCCCAAACACGGGGTTACAACAACTGAACAACGCAATACACGACACAACAAGCTAAACGTTTTTAATATAGCATGCATTGTCATCGGTGTCCTCGATTTTCCGACGGCGGGAAGAGAGCGAGCAACCGGCAATTGATTCAGCGTGGAAAATCATGTGTTTGGACAAAAGAAGCGAAGCTGAACACGATGCACAAGGACCGACATCTGAAAAGTCGGAACAGACAAGCTATGCCGTTCCCGCAGTGCTGGATGCTGCAGCCATAGCAGCATTCAAGTCCCTCCCGTCTCCGGTCTTCGATGTTCTCCCGGTTCATTATTTTCAGCACCTCAATGTTCTCAGAGAGTGAACGGATCAAGCAAGGCGCAACGAGTGCTCAGCATTCCGCCGGCGCCGGTCCCATATTGATGACGCGAAAAATGTAAGTTGGCATACTACCGTTATATCAACAGCCTTGGAGGAGTTTATATGCGCTGTGTGATTCTTTTGTTGCTCGTTGGTCTCGCTGCCGGCTGCAGCACTACAGTGAACAAAGCGTTCTATCAGCCGACCAGCAAAGTTTACCGAACCCCGGACAAGGATGACCTTGACTATGAGGACGTTGCTTTCGCCAGTGCCGACGGCACGATGCTCACCGGCTGGTTCATCCCGGCAACGTATGAACCGCGCGGCACGGTCATCCACTTTCACGGCAACGCCGAGAACATGACGTCGCACTACCGCTACGTCGGGTGGATCGCCGACGAGGGGTTCAACGTGTTCGTGTTCGACTATCGCGGTTACGGCCGGTCGGCCGGCACGCCGGACCGCAAAGGCGTCTACGAAGACTGTGTTGCAGCGGTCCGTTACGTCCAGCAACGCGACGATGTCAATCCTGAAAAGATCATCGTGATCGGCCAGAGCCTCGGTGCGGCAAACGCCATCGCCGTCGTCGGCCGCGAAAAATTCGACGGGATCCTCGGCATTGTTGCAGAGGCGCCCTTCACATCGTCCGGGGAAATAGCGACGGACCACCTGGTCGCCTCATCCGGTTCGATCGGCAAGGCAACTGGCGGCGGCGCCTACAGTCCGGATGCCGTCGTTGGCAAGCTCGGGGTGCCGCTCATCGTGATACATGGTACCGCCGACCGGGTCGTGCCGTACAAGCGCGGCAAGCAGCTTTTCAACAAGGCAAAGGAGCCAAAGCAGATCTGGACGATCAAAGGTGGCCGCCACTGCGACAGCATGACTGTCTACCACGAAAAGGTGCGTCCTCGCCTACTGCGCATTTTCCGCAGCTGGGCGACGGCAGACGAGAAAAAGAGCTTCCGCTGATCAGCCGCAGACGGCAATGCAGGAGATCTCTACCAGGGCGTCTTTGGGCAGGCGCGACGCTTCGATCGCCTGACGCGCCGGTAGGGAGTCGCCGACAAAGCGCTCGGCGAAAACCTCGTTGAGGACGGCAAAGTCGTTTATGTCCTTGAGGAACACTTCCGCCTTGACCGCACGGTTGAGGCTGCTGCCGGCGGCGGCGAGCACAGCCGCCAGGTTGTCGAACACGCGCTCGGCCTGCGGGCGAATACTGTCACCGACGATCTCGCCAGTGGCGGGGTCGAGCGGGATCTGGCCAGAGACAAAAACAAAATCTCCGGCTATCACGGCCTGGGAATACGGTCCGATAGCTGCCGGTGCCTGGTCGGTGGTAACGCTTCGTGCAGTTGGCATAGATCATCCTCTCGGTTGGCAGTCGGTCATGTCACGACAAAAGACGGGGTTATAGTACGCGCCGATGCCGGCAGTTCAACCAGCTACAACGGCCGCAGAGAGCCGTCTACCCAATTCGCGGATGGCCTACGCACAACGCAAACTGATCGTGATTCATGGCTGGGGCGGCACCTTCGTCGATGCGGTCGAGCAGTTGTCCAGCTTGATTTCATTCTCCGTCGAATGGCGTGACGGCGTCTTTCGGGTACCACGCCGCGAAGGGCTGGTCCTGCGTCGTCTCCTGCAACACGCCGAGCCCGATGCATGTATCGAGGCGCTGCAGATGTTTATTATCAGCCGCTTCATGACAAGTTGCTTCGAGGACAGCCCGGTCAACGACGAGGACGCCGCAACTTTTAGCGAGGCACGGATCTTTGACGATTATTCGAGGTTCGGCATTCCGTTCACCGCCCACGCGCGGCGGCGGCGGGCAACCCAGCTCGAGGTCGCCGGCGGCGAGAAAATGGGCCCGGTGTTCGCGATCATCAACGACCTGCGCCAACGGCTGATGCCGGGCGACCGTGAATGGCCCTCGGAACAGGAAGCACGCGAGATCATTCGCCAGCTGTCGCCCGATGGTTTCAGCCTGCTGCCGCTGCTCGAGACAATCCGCGACATGCACGAGACCGGCGGCGACCTGGACACTGTCGGCAGCGCAGTGATGTACACCCACTGGCTGCGTGGCCGTGCCAAAGCCAATGACGAGTCCTTCCTCTACGGCCTGGACTACCAGTACGTCTTCAACAACTACCACGAAGGTATCGTGCACCTGGCGAAATACGGGCCGTCGGACGTCCTGCTCGCCGACCTGCCGATCGGGGCGCTGCCGGACTTCGACCACGACGTTCGCTATCTACATGCCCGGGGCATCCTCATCGAGCGCTTCGAAGACCACCATCCGTATACCCGTGAGCAGTTGACAATGCTCCAGGCCCTGGTCAACGAGGGACTGCTCGGCGAGCTCCACCTGAGCGGTCCGCTGGAGGGCGACGAGCTCGAATCAGAGGAATTGAAATGCGGCACCGACATGGTCTACGAAAATACCATCGCCGGGCAACCCTGGGACACCGAAGGCGTGCGACAACTCCGCCGCGCCGCACACAGTGAGGACTTCGTCACCGACCGCAACGAGCTCGGCCAGATGTTGACCGACCTGATCAAGGGCGGTGTCTGCAAGGTACAACTGGCGCAGGTGATGTGGCAGTCGCTGCCGGAAAACGATTTGGTCGAACAGTTGCAGAATGCCGGCTGGACCGAGTTGATTGCCGAGTTGACAGCGTATTATCAGGCCCACGAGGCGACCATGCAAGAGCACGTCTATCTGGTCGAAGCGGCTCGGCCCGACGACAGCACCGCCATGGTCGGCGGCCGGGCGCTGGGCCCCGGCAGCGACGCCCCGGCCCCGACCGACGACGACCGGATTGGCGCCAGAGGCACCCTCAAAATCCTCATGGCTATGGCGGCTCGCACAGAACCGGGGAAACCGCGGATCCCGGTCGGTAAAGCCGTAGATTTCTTCGCCCGTAAATACCCCGAGGCCGACTATATCTTCTACTGCTTCGGCTCCAGCCTGATGGTAGGACGCCGACTCAATCAGGCAGATTTGTCACTGAATCTCGGGGCGCTCATGCCGCAGATCGGCCGACCAGGCGACGGCGGACACGCGGGCGCCGCCGTTTGCCGGCCGGAAGACAACGAGCATTATCCCCACGCCATTCTCGGTCGAGTCAATGGAACAACATTCAAGGGGTTCGTCTCCTACCTGAGTTCCCGCCTCACCGCAGTCGGATTCCGGACCGGACGCCCGCGGGACTTGTCGGGAAACAAACCGTCTCCGCTCCATCGCGGCGGTCGCCGAATCCTGCTTCTGACTGCCGCAGCGATCGTTATTGGGCTGCTGCTGATTATGCTCAACCCGGCCTATCGTCCGGAGGCAATCCTAAAGGGCAACGAGAACTTCTTTCCGCATATCCGAGTAGAGACGCTGGACCAGGCCGAGGACGACACCCTATGATGCCGACACGGTTCATCACGCTCAGCCTGGCATTCATCGCCGGTATCATCGCGGCGGTCTGCCTGCACTGGGAGATTCCCGCGGGGATACTGCTACTGCCCGCCTTGGCTGGATTTGGTTTCACCGTCTACTACATCTGGCGCGAGCGCCGCTGGCAGCCGGGACACCGATCCCTGACAATGCTGGCAGTTGCGATGTTCGCATTGCCATTGGGGTACTGGCGCACAATGATCAACGTCGGGCCACCGGCAACCGGCAGCCTGGCGCAGACGCTGCAGGCACTCGACGATTGGACGGATTTGACGGTGCGCGGCCGCGTCGTCGCGGAACCGGATTTCCGCTCTGCAACGCAGGGATACCTGAGGCTGCGGGTCGATGAAGTTCAGGTCGGCGACGGCGAATGGACATCCGTGGCTCCCGGCAACGTCCAGTTGCGCGTCGCGCTCAGGTCGGATGCAGACGATACGGAGATCGCACATTTCGAAGCACTGATGGCCCCCGCAACCTACGGCTACACAATTACTGCAGAGAGCCGCTTTGTTGCCGCCCGCCGCCTGCGTAATCCCGGGGAATTCAACTTTCAGTCGTTCCTGCTGCAAAGTGATGTCCTGACTCAGATGCGCTGCCGGCCGAATGCCGTTGTCATCGATGAGCTTACGGCCGGTAATCCGCTCACCGAGCTGGCGTTGCGGACCAAAGAAGCATTTCTGATCACCTGCAAGCGCACCATCCGCGAACCATGCAGCCGGCTGGTAGCGGTGACGACTTTGGGCGCCAGGCGAGCGATGTATAATATCCAGTTCCGCGGCAACGACGTCCGCGATGCCTTTCGCCATGCCGGCGTCGGGCACGTCCTGGCGGTTTCCGGGCTACACGTCAGCATCATCTCGCTGCTGCTGTATTCGCTGCTGCGGGTCACCGGGCTGCGGCCGGCTGCATTCGTGCCGGTGCTCATTCTATTTCTGATCCTGTTCGCGCTGCTCACCGGGGCCCGGCCCTCAACGGTACGCGCGGTGATCATGAATTCCGTCGTACTGATCGCTTTTGCATATCTGCACATGAACCTGCGGCGCGCTACGTATGCCGGCCTGGCACTGTCGTCGTTCATAATTCTTATCGACAACCCGATCGTCCTGTTCGCACCGAGCTTTCTCTTGTCGTTCGGGGCAGTGCTGTCGCTGGTGCTGATCACGCCGGTGCTGGAGCGCTGGATCTGCCTGCTGCGCGGCATGTCGCTGATCGTCGCGATCCTCTGGTTCATCGGCATTTTCATGCTGTGTTGTCTGCGGCTCGACATTCTCGTCGACGGCCGCGTGTTTACCGCCCTGCTCGCGGCGCTGTGGCTGGGTCTTCGCGCCGGCGTGCCGCTCAACGAGAAATTCCCCTGGCTCTGGCGGATCGATCTCAATCGCGTGCCACGATTGCTGCGGCTCTTCATCCTGGCGCAACTGGCGATTCAGCTTGGTATGATGATTCCGCTGTCCGCCTGGTTCTTCGGGCAATTCCCTGTGGCCGGAATCCTCGTCAATCTCATCGCCATTCCGGCAGTCGGCGTGCTGGTGCAGCTCGGCATGCTGACAGGGCTCGCCGGCCTGGTGCCAATCATCGGTTTATGGCTGGCTGCGCCTCTGGGCGCAGCCGCGACAATCGTCGGATACCTGTTTTTCTGGATGACTCATTTTGCCGTCTCCTTCTTCCCGTTTCCGGCAACACCGAAACCGCCGCTCGGCTGGATGCTGGGATACTACCTGGCACTGCTCGCAATTTTGCTGGCAGACGTCTGGGCGGTTGCTCTGCAAAAACACCTGTACGCGTTTTGGCGGCGCTTTGGCACGATGCCTATTATCCGGGTTCTTGCCTATATCCTGCCCCTGGCGGTCTGCATCGGCGCGTTGGCCGCGTGGCACAACCGCAAAGACACCCTCAAGGGCGTGACCGTTTTCCATGCCGGCGATTTTCCCGTCGTCGCCGCAGTATCGACGCAGGGCCGGGCGCTGCTGATCAATGGCGGCAGCAGTTTTGTCGGACGCAACATCGTGTTCGAAGGCCTGCGCGCCCAGGGCGTCACGCGCCTCGATGACGTGGTGATCGCCGGCGTCGCACCCCAGGTCGGCAATCAGGGCATTTCCGCGCTCAGCAGAAAATTCCCGGTTGCCACCCTGATGGTACCCGTCAAAACAACTGACGATGAGACCTATCTAGATGCGGTCGGCGACGATTACCTGATTCGCAAGGCAGCGGACGATGCACCGTGGGCAACCGCATACGACCAGGCCTATGAGACCCTGCGCAACGCCGCCCACGAGCACAACTTTCCAGTGACGCTGATCTCGCCGGGACTGCTGGCCGAGTGGCAGGGGTTGCGGCTGGCGGCACTGCCGACGCTCGAGAAACCGCCGCGCCGGTTTACCGCGGCCGCACGGTCGCCGCTCCTGCGTCTGGACACCGGCCCGTTTACCTGGGTAATCGTCACCGACGGTATTCCGTGGGCCGTCGAGCGCATGCTGCAGGATGCACCGGTGCGTTGCGATGTGCTGGTGCTGCCCGACAATGCTTTTCCGTTCCGGCGACAGTACAACGAGCTCATCGACACTGCTATCGCCATGACAGCGCCGCGCGTCGTCATCTTCGCCGATGGCCGCAGTTCCCGGAACTTCGATGTGGAGACGCTGGTCGCGGGCCACGACGACATTGAATTCTTCACAACCGATGCCGACGGAGCCGTGCACGGCGTCATCGACGCGGACGGCCTCGTGCTGCGCGGATATCTCAGCCAGCAGACCGTGCGGCTTGCGAAGCAGGCTTCAAAAACGGAGTTCTATCCGTGATTGGCCGCAAACGTGTCATTTTGTAGATCCGCTTGGAACGTTATCGCTGTTGCCTATATTGCTGCCTGTTCAGTTTTCAACGGCAGTGCTGTGCCACGATGCCAAAATATTAAGGAGGGGGCAATATGTTAAAATCCCACCAACTCGCCACCTTTGTCCTGCTCACCTCGCTGTTCATCACAGGCTGTGGCAAGCAAGCAACGGACGCGTCCGATGGCAGCGGCAGCCAGCCGGCACCCAGCCGTAACGGGCCCGGCGCATCCGGGCCCGACGCATCCAGTACCCGCACATCGGGCGCCGGCACGTCCGGCGCTGTCACCGACCGAGCCGCCCCGGTAGCAGTTTCGCAACCGGCCGTCAAGAACAGTTTCAGGGAAATCACCTCGCAGCTTGACGCCGGGGGGCAGTTGTATTTCTACTTGAGCACCGAACACGCCCTCGCCAAACTGACGGACGCAATCGACGATCTGCACAAGATGCTGTCGCCGCATGGGGGAATGATTGGCGAGCAGATGGGTATCTTTTTCAAAACCCTGAATATGATTGTCGCAGAAAGCGGTCTGACCGAAATCAGCGGCCTCGGCGCCAGCACCTTTGCCATTTCAGATGCGCTGTACCGCAACCGCGTCGTCCTGCACCATTACCAGGACAACAGCGACGGCAAGCTGTGGCGGTTGTTCGGGGCAGAGCCGAAACCGTTGGAGATGCTCGACCTGTTGCCGGCCAATACAGCGATCGCCTACTATGCCGACGTCGATATGGAGTTGATGTGGCAGTGGATCGAGAGAACAGTCATGTCGACTGGCGTCCAGGAAGTCCAGGAACAGTGGATCGAGATGGAAGAGAAGCTGGATGATATGGGTATCGATATCGACGCCTTGCTCGGCTCGCTCGACAACAGCTTCGGACTCGTGGTTACGCTTGATCACGACGAGAAAGTTCTGATTCCGGTCGAAAACGTCAATCTCGTGGTCCCGGAACCCGCCATCTTCGCCGTACTCACAGTGAAGGACGATACGCTCTTCAACATGCTGGAGGAGTCCTTCGCGGAGGCTGATATCGGCTTGGAAATACGCAACACCGGCGACCTCAGGATGCGTGTCATAGAGAAAAAAATGCCGGTGCCGGTGCCGGTGCCGCTGCAGCCGGCATTCGCCCGAAGCGGAGATTATCTGTTCCTGGCGAGTACGCCCCAGATCATTGAAACGGCACTGGCGGTCAAGGGCGGTGCGCCCGGACTCAAGGGTACCGACACCTTCAAGAAGCTGGCCGTCGACATTCCCGAGACCGGTAACCAGTTTCACTATATCAGCCCCGATCTGGCGCCGGTCATCGAAGACCTCTACCGGCGTATAGCCGAAGAAGCCGGCGAACCGGGATTCGATTTTTCCCTTGACCTGATTCAATTCGAAAAGATTGCCCAGGGCTACGGCGTCATGCAGGTTACGAACGAGGGCATGGTGCTGAGCGCCAATTCCAATCACATGGCGTTGTCCGTTGCAATGCTGCACTTTCTCGGGCCGCCGCTGGTCATCGCCCCCGCCATCATCGCACCGACGTTGATCAGGGCACGGCAGAAGGCCTTTGAAATGGCTTCCGCAAGTAACCTCAAGCAGATCGGGCTCGGCCTGTTCATGTATGCCGGTGACGACATCGAGGGGGGGAAACTGCCGGAGAAAGACAATGCCGAGGGGCTCAACGAACTGGTGACCGACTACTACCTCACGGCCGGCAGTGTCTATGTCAACCCGAGCTCAAAGCGCCACACGGCCGGCACGGACAACGAACCGCTGACCGAGAAAACCTGCTCGTACATCTACTTCGGCGGTCTGCGACTGATATCAAGCAAATCGCCAGCCGACTCACCTGTAGCCTTCGACAAACCCGGCGTACCCGGCAACACCTGGGTCCTCTTCCTCGACGGCCACGTTGAATCGCTGCAGGGCCCGTTCGCCTCATGCGAGGCGGTAATCAAGGCGCTGGACAACCGTCTACCGAAGGAACACAAGCAATGGTACCTCGACAAGGCAAAGGCAATGGATGAACGCCGAGACAAGCTCGAGTACTGAGGAGGAACACACCATCACGAATCTTAGTATACTCGTAGCCGGTGTCGGCAACATGGGCCGATCACATACGTTGGCCTACCGCGAGCTCGACGGCTTTGAGGTCGCCGGCATCGTGACCCGGACCGACAGCGGCAAACCATTTGCCGACGAGCTCGGCGTGCCACACTTCACCGACTACAGCGCCGCGCTGGCCGAGACCCGTCCGCAGGCAGTGTCGATCAATACCTATACCGGATCGCACTTCGACTACGTCACGCAGGCGCTGCAGGCCGACTGTCATGTCTTCGTCGAGAAACCGCTGGCAGAAACCGTCGAGCAGGCTGAAGCGATCGTCGCGCTGGCCACAGAACGCCGACGCAAGCTGGTCGTCGGCTATATCCTGCGACATCATCCGGCGTGGGTCCGCTTTGTCGAAATCGCCCGGACGCTTGGCAAACCACTGGTCATGCGGATGAACCTCAACCAACAGAGCACCGGCCAGCACTGGCAGCACCACCAGAACATCATGGAGAGCCAGTCACCCATCGTCGACTGCGGCGTCCACTATGTCGATGTCATGTGCCAGATGACCCGATCGCGGCCACGGCGCGTGCATGCCATCGGGGCTCGGCTCTCCGATGCCCTGGCCCCGGGCATGTACAACTACGGGCATTTGCAGTTGACCTTCGAGGACGGTTCGGTCGGCTGGTACGAAGCCGGCTGGGGCCCGATGATGAGTGAGGTCGCCTTCTTCGTGAAAGATGTCGTCGGCCCGGAAGGCTGCGTCAGTATTGTTTCCGGCGCCACCGGTGACTCAGGCGCTATCGATTCGCACACACAAACCAATTGCCTGCAGCTGCACCGCGCCAGTCTCGACGACGACGGCAACCCCACCGTCCCCGACGAATTCATCGACACCGCCGACGAGCCGGATCATCTTGCCCTGTGCCAACGTGAACAGGCGTGGCTTCTCGATGCCATCCGCAACGACATCGACCTCACAGAACACATGCAGGACGCCGTCGACAGCCTCAGGATCGTGCTCGCAGCAGACCAATCCGTGCGCACCGGACAGGTGATAGACCTGTGAAATCCAACAGTTCCGGCATCCGATACTGAAATACTGCCCCATCAGTCCGCGTTGCCGATCAATGCCTGCACATTGATCGGCAGCTTGCCTGCAGCCGGCGCTTCACAGCCATCGACGTTGTAGTATCCTGTCAGATTCTCGACGCGCTCTGAGAACTTGCCGAGCGTGTCCTCGACCACGAAGTAGTCGAAACCCGGAATGACCCGGTCGTTGAAGTCCCGGCCACGACCACGCAATGCCACGTCGAGCATGGTCACGACCTGCTCGTCCAGTGGCTCATCGCTTTCCAGCGTAATGGCGCCGTAGAACTCCTGGCACTCGGTGTAACCGGCGTTGTGTGTCCCAGTGTACGGCTTCATGCGCGCCAACCCCGACGGAAGATCCGGAATCTCTTCGTTCAATCGCGCCCGCAGGCCCGCGGCAGCATCGTCACCGTGTTCCGCACAGACTCGAGCAAGCACGGCGTCTGTGCGATCATTGTAAAAGTCTACGAGGCTCTGCTCCTGCAACTTCGCCGGCATGTGGTTTACGACGACGTCTTTGTAATTGTCAAAGCCGACACGGAATCCTTCCTCGACCAACTCACGCCAGGACGTCTGATACGCCGTTTCCGGATGATCGCCGGTGGTCGCCACGATCGAGCGCCGGCAGCAGGCTGTCAGGCCGTCACGTTTTCCGGAAGCACCGATGTGTACAAACTCGCCCGCCTGGATCGGGCGGTTCAGGCAAGGGCCGATCATCGTGACATTCGCTTCGTCGGAACCGGCCATTGTGGGAAAACCGTAGCGCTCCAACCCCCACAGCTTGGCCACGAAATCGCCATACGCCGCCACCTCAGTCTCCAGCATGCCCGGCTCGAGCACTGCCAGCATGGCGCGCACCATCAGCGCAGTGCCAGTGGAGGCGTCGCGCAAAAGTTGCATTTCGTCGTCGCTCTTGAGGTTCTTGATGCGCTGATACGGCTCCTGCGCATCGATAATGTTCTCGGGCCCGCCAACGATCGTCTCGAGATTAGCCAGCACGCCGGCGGGGATTACCTGGCGTGGCGTCATCAGCGCGATACGGTTAACCGCCTTGCCGGCGACCCCGGCCAGAATGTCTTCAAGCGCAAACCCCTCGACCGGATACTTTTCGTCGGCAAGCTGCAGGGATTCGGTCGGGTAAACGCGGGTGCCACCATGTTCGGCGAGTTGACCGGCAATATAGACCCCCTCGAATCCGGCGATGATGCCGGACGTTTGCTCATCCGGCCCCAGCGCGCCTGCCACCTGTTCGATGGAAACATTGGTGTTGCCGAACAGGTACGGCACGTCGCCGGAGTAGTGCTCGTCGCAAAAGACAAATCCGAGGTCGGCACTGTATGGCGGCGCACTGATCGCGTGCCAAACGCGCCGGCGCCGGTCACGAAATTCGGCAGTCGAAATCTTGCGGCTGCGGTCGATTGTCGGCCAACTGTCCAGCAGGCGCATGACGCGCTCCGTCTTGTCGCGATGAGATTCCATGATTTTCCTCCATTTGGGGCGTAAAATGTGTGGCAGCGCAGGCTCTCCACCGCGCAACAAAAAGTTATCTGGTGCTTACTCTTCCGGCACTCCCAGTAATTCTGCCAGGGTCAAGGGATCTATGTTGCCACCGCTGATCACCGCAACAACGTTCGCTGCCGCCGGCAGCTCGTGCCGACGATTAAACAGCGCTGCTACGGTCACGGCTCCGCTTGGTTCTGCCACCAGGCGTGCATCCAATGCAAGCGTCCTTACAGCCGCGCGTATTTCATCCTCGCTAACGGTGATGATATCATCGATATACTGGCGCATATAGCTGAACGTTATATCGCCGATCCGGGTCGCGCGCATGCCGTCCGCAATCGTCTGCCTGGTCTGCTCGTTTGGCAGCTCAACGATCTCGTCGGCGCGTAAGCTCAGTTGTGCGGCATTTGAAAATTCCGATTGCACGCCAACGATCGTGACGTTCGGCCTCGACATTTTGAGTGCTGCGCTGACGCCGCTCGCCAGACCGCCGCCGCCGATCGGCACGAGCACCAGGTCGACATTCGGCAGGTCCTCGAAAATCTCGCAGCCGCACGTACCCTGACCTGCAACGATCGTGTGGTCATTGAACGGTGTCACCATCACCAGCCCCTGCTCCTCCGCCAACGCCTCAGCGTGGGCGCGCCAGTCCTCCTCACCGCCCTCGGGCAGGAGCACAACCTCGGCCCCCATCGCCTCCGTCTTCGCCCGCTTGATCTCGGGCGCCTGCGCCGGCATGACGATCACTGCGCGGATGCCTAAGGCGCGCGCCGAGTAAGCGACACCCTGGGCATGATTGCCGCTGGAAAAAGCAATGACCCCGCGGCGGCGCGCCGCCTCCGTCAGTGACGCGATCTTGTTGTAACCGCCGCGCAGCTTGAAGGCGCCTATCGGCTGCAGACTTTCCGGCTTGAAATACCAGGCCTCTCCCGCGGGCGCTGCCGGCCATTGCACCAAAGGCGTCCGGGCAGCCACGCCGGCAATGCGTGCTTGTGCCTGTTTGATGTCGTCGAGTGTGATCATCCTCGTATCCGGTCGGGTTCAACGCCCGTGATGATGGAGCCTTGGCAATTGGGGATAGTTTTCGACCAGCCATCGTGCCTCGGCAGCAATCGCCTCGGCGCAAGCCTCGGCCCAAGCTTCGCCCTGTTCGGCCGTGGCATCCACGGCATCGGCACCGTGCGCCCGCCCGCAAAGTTCCGGATGCCGGTCGAGCTCGGCAAGATCCACAGTTTCCGGCGCCGCCGCCTGCATCAGGCTGGTCTCCCACTTACCGCCGTGATCTCCGTCGAGCCCGGCAGCGTCGAATTCGCCGCCGACATCGACCGTCACAGCTTGTCCTGCCATCGACGATGCCCGGGCAAACGCTACGGCCACGGGCTTCGCCCAATGCACCAGCGGGTTGTGGCCCGAACAGATGTAGATCGAGCGAAAACCGAAACGCGCAATTGTTTCGAGCGACATGCGGAGCAGCCGCTGATACGCCAGCCACTGCTCCTGCACATCCATGCCGCCATGGCGGCCGAAGCCGAAAAAACGCTCCCTCTCTGTGCCATAGACCGCGGCGATTTTTTCGCCGTCTGGCGAGTCCGTGATGCCCATGAAGAAACTGTCACCGGGGAGGCCGTGGTAAACGGGCGGGAACACTGCGCCGCCGCCCAACCTGCGGGCGGCGCGGCAGCAAATGTCATGAGACTTGAGCCCGTCCGTACCGACGGGTGCCTGCAGACCGTGCCATTCCAGCGCGCCCAGCGGTAGAAATGCGATGTCCGAAAGTTCCCGGCACGTCCGGATCTGACCAGGTCGCATGCGTTCGAATTCGACTGGCGGGTGTTGGCTCATAATTGTCCCGTGAGGTTATTTACTCCTGTCAGAATTTACAAGGGCTGCTATCTTTGTGCCACACCTCAAAAACTTTTCGGAGAAGTTCTATGATAAAGCTGGCAACAATGACCAGTGTCTGTCCCGACTGGACGCTCGAAGAAACCATCTCGGCAATGAAACGTTACGGCTACACCGGCCTGGAGCCGCGCGTCGAATGGGGCCACAAGTCCGGTATCGAAGCAGATTTGACCAATGACCAGCGTCGCGATATTCGCCAACGTCTCGAAGGCGAGGGACTTTCCTGCTGTTGCATCGCCACCGGGGTGTGCCTGGCAACGCCCGATGTCAATGAACGCGCCGGCCATATCGAGACGTTACGCAAATACATCGATCTGGCAGCTGACATGGGCGCGCCGTACGTGCGCACGTTCGGCGGCGCCCATGCAACGGACTGTGATTTTCCGACCGTTGTCGAATACACTGCCGAGGGTTACCGACAGATCATCGATCAGGCGGAAGCAGCGAACGTGACGGTTCTCTTCGAGACGCATGATTCCTGGTGCGACTCGTCGCCGGTCGCCGGGGTTTTGCAGCTCGTGGACAGCCCCAGCGTGCAGGCACTCTGGGATCTCATGCACCCCATGCGACGCATGGAGAAGCCCACGACAACGATGGAAGTACTGGGAAAGTACACCCGCCACACCCATGGTCACGACGGTATGATTGTCGACGGCGCAATCGTCGTCGGTGAGCTGGGCGGCGGCCAGTTCGATCACGCCGAACCGCTGCACCTGCTGCACGATGCCGGATACGACGGCTACTTCTCGGTCGAAGTCATTCATGAATCCGGCAGCGAACATGACGCCGAGGGCGTTCTCAAACAGTACGCCGAAGAATTCCGTCGCATCATGGCGGACCGCCAATAAAGTAAGGAGCGGCCCATGAGCATCGATCGACAGCAAATAGCCGCTGGCCTCCGGTCTGCCGGGCTGGACACCGGCAACATCGTGCTGCTGCACAGTTCGCTGGGCAGCTTCGGGCATGTCGATGGCGGCGCCGAGGCGGTCGTCGACGCCTTTCTCGATGTGCTCGGCGAAAGCGGCACGCTAATGGTGCCCATCTTCGGGGCGCTCGGCATCATCACGGAAGTTGTCCGCAACCGGCCGAATGCTGTCTGCAGCGTGCATCCGATCGCTGCCGCGGCAGCGATCGGTGGCGATGCCGAAGCGCTCTGCAGCGACCACTGGAAGGCGGAGACAGCGCACGGCACGGACACGCCGTACATGCGTCTGTACGAAAAGAACGGCTTCATTTGTCTGCTCGGTGTCGATCAGGATCGCAATACGTTCCTGCACAGTGTCGAAGCCATGCTGCGCCTGCCATACCTTGCCAACACCGCCGAGTTCACGTTCGATTCACCTGAGGGTGAAGTCACCAAAAGCTGGAAGTTTTTTCCAGGGCCCCACCGCGATTTCATCGGTATCGAACACCGGCTTCGCAACGCCGGTATCATCCAGACGACGCGCATCGGCAACGCTATTGTGCGCCTGATGCCGGCCCGTGAGCTTTATGACGACCTGGTGCATGCCGCCCGCACCGCACCCGACCTGTTCCTCTGCGACAACCCGAACTGCGATGACTGCATCACACAGCGGGCCAAGCTGTGTACGCACCGGCTGGCCGAGGAAAACTTCACGCTCACCGCTGCCGCTTCACTTGCCGGACACTACGTTCCAGAGATCATCGAAAACTGTCAACGCGTCGCCATTCAACACGTTGAGCTGGATGCCATAGGAGGTCATACGCTGGCCTACACGCCCGCGGAGCAGATAGCGGCAACCGTCGATGAGCTTCAGCGCAGCGGCATCACCGTGACCGGTCTGCGCCTGCCCGTCGTCACTCCGGATGCCCCGTGCTGGCAAGCCGATGACTACCCGATCAGCCGCATCTCCATGCCGCTTTGCGCCGATGCGGGCAGGTACGCTGAAATGGCAGCAGCCTGCGGTCGTCAGCTGTCGTTCTATAACACGGAACAAAGCAGCAGCGTGGCCGCCGAGATCATGAAGGACATACAGGCGCAGGGACACACACCCAGCTTTGACTTTGACGCTGCCGCTTTTGTGCGCTGTGACGAAAAGCCGTTTCTCAAGAGCTATAAAACGAAACTCAGGCAGTATATCGACCAGTTAATCGTCGAGGATGTCACCTGGGACGGCACGGCAACGGCGCTCGCCGCGGGCAATGCAGAGACCAAGGAAATGATCTCGACCCTGCGCTGTGTCAGTTTCGCCGGACCCGTCGTGCTGGGCGCCGGCAATCGCACCGTCGGCAATCTGCAAACCGCTGCCGATCGATTCATGCAACTGCTCGAGGCGATGTAATTGCGGGGCTTTCTGTTCTCCGCGTCGCAATGGTGCGTCTTGGTGTCACGATTGCCCCGCAGTCACTCTTCCTGTTGCCGCTTCAGATCCGCTTGCACCGTCTGCAACAGTCGCCGCGAAGCACCGTCATCGGGATTGACTCGCAAGGCTTCGCCGAACCATTTGACAGCGTTTTCGTAGCGCGATTGTGATTCAAACATGAGGCCGAGATTGCGCATGGCGTCGTTGAACCGGGGCTCAAGTTCGATCGCTTTCAGAAACTCGCGCTCGGCCGCTTCATAGTCTTCCAGACGCACCTGGACAATGCCCAGATAATTGTGCGCGTCCGCCGAGTGCGGATCGAGTTCGACCGCCAGCTCCAGTTGTTCCCGGGCATCTCCGGGTTGATCGTTGGCGGCCAGTGCGAGACCGTAATTGTATTGGGCCTTCATGTTGTGCCGGTCCAACGCTACGGCCCGTTCGCAAAGCAATATCGCAAACGCCACCTCGCCATGCCGCAGACAGAGCTCACTCAGGCTGATCATCGCTTTCGCATGATTCGGATTGAGCCGCAGAGTCTCGCGGTAATGGAACACCGCCGCCTCGTCGTCGACCCCGCTCAGAGCCACTGCGAGACTGTTGTGTGCCAGATCATTGTTGCTGGTGCAGTCGACCGTATGCTGAAACAGTGTCGCGCTGTTGCGCCAGTGCTGCAGTTGCAGCCAGGTGGCGGCAGACATCAGCAGTACAACGGCAAGCGCAAACGCCCGCGCCATCTGCGGCCGTCTCTCCAGGAGCCGCCGTACGGACCACGCAGCGATGATGAAAATGCCGATCTGCGGGATATACGTGTAACGGTCTGCGTGTGAGGCGCTGCCGATGTGTACAAAACCGATCACCGGCACCAGCGTGCCAAGATACCACAGCCAACCCGTGCCTACCCAGGGTCGGCGCCGGTATGCGATGGCAGCCAGAACCGTGACGACTACCAACAGCACGGCTGCCGCCCACGCCGCGCTGAAATTTACGGCGTCGCCCGGATGCGGATAGAACACAGCCAGGTTCGCCGGATAGATCGTTTGCCAAAGATATGTCACGCAGGCAATCGCCGCATTCGCCAAACGGATGTCCAGCGGAAACTCCGCTATCGACTTGATGGCCCCACCTTCGAGCTGGACACGACAGGTAATCAAACATGACACCGCGACGAGGAGCAGCATCGGAATCTTTTCAGCAATCAGGAAGCCGATCGAAGGGGCTGTCGCATCCGCGACTTGCCGGCGGGCCAGGGGCCACACATCCAGCAAGAGAAAAACACAGGGCAACGTCACTAGCATCGGCTTCGCCATCAACCCAAACGCCAGTAGGATCAGCACGAACACATAGCGCAGGGCCCGCCGTGTACCGCTGCCCTGCTCGCGGATGTAGGCAAGGTACGCCAGCATCGTCAGCATCCAGAACACTCCCGAAAGCACGTCCTTACGCTCCGAAACCCAGGCTACCGATTCGACATGCAGCGGATGCAGTGCGAAGCCCGCAGCAACAAAAGCTGCCGGCCAGAGATTGCCGGTCGCACGGAACAGAAACAACAGCAGCAGGTTGGCGGCGATAATGTGCAGAACGACGTTGGTTGCATGGTGCCCGCCCGCCGCCAGCGCGTAGATCTGGCAGTCCAGCATATGGCTGAGCCAGGTCAGCGGATGCCAGTTGGATGAGGATGTCGAGGTGAAGGCCCAATGGGCGCCCACAGCCGTGATCCCGGCTTTGACGATCCGGTTGTCTGTGACGTAATCGTCGTCGTCGAAATTGATGAAATCGAAACTGACGACCTGGGCGTACACGACAAGGATCAACAGGGTGAGGGCCATCATCGCTTTGAACAGCGCCGGGCACGGCGCGGCAGCGGACGACTCCCGGACAGGCTTGTCGCTGTGGCTCACGCGGACAAGGTACCGATATCATCGTCGGCGGCAACAAACTTGCCGGCATCGATGACGTCGTGCTGTCGGCCGCCGGACCATTTGCGAACGCGATAAAGCGTTGCGTAAACGAAGGACGGCGTGGCACCGCCCTGGCTGCCGACGATCTCGGCGCGGCGGACGTTGTCGATCATCCAGGCCGGCAGTGTCAAGTGGTACGGATTGCGCTCGATTTCACCAACGTGAAAAGTCAGCGCCGTCACCAGCTCGCCGACGTCATGCGTCGAGGATTCGATCATCACGTTCGGTGTCGGCATCTGGCTCCAGAACTCCGTCTCGATCGTGTAACACTCGAAGTCCGCCGGCTGCTTGTACAGCGCCTCGATAACCGCGAAATACGTACCGATGTGCGACGTATTGGCATCGGTTTCGTGCGGGTACAGGATAACTCGCGGCCGGTGCTCGGCCAGGATGTCGGCGAGGCAGTCAACGTTGTGCTGCCACTTCGCGGGATCACTTTCACGGGTCTTCATGTTGACGCCCTCAAGACCATTCGAGGCGGTCTGCACCAGCTCGAACCCGAGGTAGTCACAGGCATTGCGCAGCTCTTCGAGACGACCCTGTTGCCGATCCCGGTTGCTGCCCTGGGTGACCGCGATATTGACGACGCGGTGACCACCTTCCCGGTGCAGGCGCAGGGCGATGCCGCCGACGATGCATTCGTCGTCGGGGTGCGGGGAAAAGATCATCGTCACCGGCGCATCTGCTGCGGGTTGCGGTCGCGGCACCGCGGTGAACCCGCCTTTCTGCCAGCCGGCGCCATCGCGGATCGAGTCCGCGAGTTGCGACACAAATTTATGATAGCTGTTAGCCATATTACTTCTCGCTGTGGAACGGCCGGGAACAACGGTTCCACAGCCAACAGAAAATCGCGGGTTTAGCTTGAGACGTTACTTCAGTGAGGGCAGGCTGGCAGCAACCATGGCCTGTCCGTGGCGTTTGAATTTTTCGTCGGGCGTGTGAAAACGGATCGACTCGGCGAGCTCGGGGAAATCAGTGTTCAAGACGTTGCGGGCCTCATCGAGAATGACCTGGCCGCCGGGCCCCGAGGTAATCCGTCCGAGAATCAAGACGTGCTCGAAGTCGTAGTAATCGTTGTAATGCGCCAGGGCATATCCGAAACAGGTGCCAATCGTCTGATAGATTCTTTCGGCGCGTCCATCGCCTTCTGACATAAGCGCCTGGATCGCTTTGAGTTTTTCCGGCTGCGGCAGGTCATCGGCAAGTTCGATGCCGGCAGCTTCGTGGAGACGCGCGGTGCACTGCTGTGAAAAATAGAGTGCTCCACCACCCTGGTCGCCCGACCATTCGTCGATCGGCCCGGCGGGATTATAGTCGACCGGCGCAAAGGCCAGCTCGTTGAGCCAGGAAGTGATATTGCCGCGCGGGTTAACGTAACCAGCGGCTTCGCTCGAGCCCATGGCAATGCCGAGCACACCGTTGGCATCGATGCTCATGGCGCCGGCCAGGGCGGTCACCTCGCCGTCGTTGGCGAGCTCGAACGGCACACCCCACTCGTCGCGCAGGTGCAAAAAAAGTGGCTTGACTCGGGCCTCGAAATCGTCTGGATCGACACCACGGAACAGCGACGCGATCTGCACCCGATTATTCACGTAGATACCGGCGACACTGCCGCCGATGGCATCGACACGCGGCAGATGGGAGGCGGCATCCTTGAGCGACTCGTTGATCTGGTCATAATGCCACTGCGGATCGGTTTGCGGCTTCGGATCCCACTCGACTTCGTTACTGTAGACCGTCTCGCCGTCGATCACCGCGGCGACCTTTCGATCGCTGGCCCCAAGGTCGAAACCAATGCGGCAGCCGTCCAGGTGCCGTCCGAGCGATGAACTTACATCACCCTCCTGCGGCACCTCGCCGGCATCGATGATGCTCAGTTCGAAGGGGCGCTCATAGACCCGTTCGCCCATCACCTCGGCGTCGAAACGGCCGGCGGTACTGTCGCGATAGTGAGCCTGCAATTGTTCACCCAGTTGCCGCGGTCCGGAATAATGGACACGCCATCCGCCGTAGGCCCAAAGTGCAAACTTCAGCCAGCGCTCGGCATATGCGAAGTTCGCGGCGCTGCCGGTATGTTCGTCGGCAAACACAGCGGTTTCGAGGCGCGAGTAATCGCCGGCTGTCCGCTCCAGCGCCACGCTCACCGGCACGCCACCCGCTGTTTGAACGGCTTGGCAGTAAGCTCGGTTCGCCAGGACCGGCGCCCGAAAACCCGGTTCCAGCGGTGGCGAAGCCCCGCCTTCCGGTAACGGCAGATTTTTCAGTTCACGCATGGGAAACGTACTGGCATAACGATGGTCGCGCAGTTGTCGGAGCAGCTAAGCGGCTAACCTATAGCCCGCCAGAAGATTGACAAGGTGTCGGCGCGCCAGCACGGTGCGATCGCTTAGCACCGACCCGACTACTCCGCCGCCGCCATCCACGCTTCCCTTGTACCTCGATAGAAGAGGTACGTGCGGCGGTCCTTCAGATCGATATTGTGCGACTCGGCCGTTGCCAGGCTCTGGTCCCGGAAGACTTCGTAAAGCGGCTGATACTCCGGCAAGTTCAGCGTCCGGACGCCGTCACGCATGGTGTGGATAGCGATAAACGAATCATTGACGAAGAGAATGTCGTCGCTGTCGAGATATATGTGCGCGCCGCTCTGCCGCGCTGCCGTCCGCAACAGCACCGGATCGAGGACGGGAGAGGCGCTGTAGATCGAATTCCAGTCCGGCAGAATTTTCATGGCGATGGCGCCTTCGCCACTCTCGTAGCGTGCCAGAATTTGTGCGTCGTCGTCGTCAACAACGAACATCGGGTTGATCGCAACGTCCGCGTCTCCGCGATTACCGTAACGGCGGACACCGCAGAAGTCCCATGAAAACCAGTAACCGGGCGGGACGATATTGGCCAGCACCTCAGAAGGTTTCAGATGCAGCGGCCAACCACCGGGTTTCAGGCGTACATCGATGCCGAACATCTCACGCTGGCCTTTGCTGCTGATCGTGTTGTCACCGATGGTGGCGTCCGCCCACTGCCAGACGACCGTGCGTTCGTCGTTCTTGCATGAATCCATGATTTTCCGGCGCGCATCGGTAAGCTGCAGGATGTGATAAAAAACTATGATACGGTAGCGGTCGGGATCGAAGTCATCGATAAACACAGCCTGCCACGGCACTCCGCTGCGGCTCCAGGCGGTGCGGGGCACTTCGGTAAGATAGAACGGCAGCGATGCCGACTGGGAACGGCGCGACGGTGGCACGTCCTGGACACCCACATTATCGAAACCGCTCAAGCGGGTTTGGGGAGTCTGCCCCGTCAGGACGGCGACGGTAGGATCGGGTGCCAGGTTCAGGCCGATCCCGGGGTCGACGACGATCGCCAGTTCCCGCTGCCGGCCACGCGGCAGCAGGCGGGCTTTATCCTGGATTTTCACCAACGTCTGCAGCTCCGCAACGGGCATGTCGAGTGAACGATCGGTCACCACGTGCAGCCCACACGACTCAGTCAGGGTAGCGACAAAGACCCGGCGAAAAATCGACGGTGTTGGTTTCACCAGCCGCACCCAAAAGTATTTGCCGTGTCGTCGTGCCATTTCACACAACAGCAACTCCGCTCCGGCAATGTCATTGCCATGGCCCGTAAGCAGGAGAGAAGCCGGGATTTCGAGATAGTCGACGTTCTCCGATTCGAGGATCGGCAGGATAGCGGCCGCGGCCGGATCATAGGTGTTGTCCCAGCGGTTGGCCATCAGCAGCAGCGGCCCGTCGACGATGCCGGTGAGGTATCGGCCTTGGGTAGCTTTCTTGATCTCCGCGGCGAGGAACAGATGCGTGTCGGCCCAGGAGCGATTGTAGAAGCGCATGCTGTCAATGCCGGCTCGATTCGCCTGCGGATGGATGAGCAGGCCGACGCTGCCGCGCGGCCAGCGTTTGATCGGCTCCGGCGTGGCGCTTTGCAGTGTGACCGTGTCCGATTTCCATGCCTCACGCAACGCTTCGTCGGTCTCATACTGCGTTGTCAGCCATTGACGGAACACGGCGATGTAGGCGCCGTGATTTTCGCGTTCCGGCCAGGGGCGCTCGTTGAATCCAGCGCCGAGCAGCACGTGGCACCCGATAATGCGGCCGGGATAGCGGCCCTCACGGACTCGGGCAAGGACCAGGCGCAACAGCTTGGCGGCATAGGCGCGCCAGGCCGGGTCGAGATCGCACACGGGTGCATCGTCGACATGTTCGTCGAACCACCATCGCGGTGGTCGTTGCAGCAGGATCTCGAGAATGACATCGGTGTCGGGCCGACAGACTTTGCCTAAAGTCCGGTCGAGAGCGACGTAGTCGATATATTCGGGGCGCTTCCAGATCGGGCCGAGGCGGGCATACTCGTCCGACGGCCCACCGCCGTTGATCCTTACCCGGTGCACGCGAACGCCGGCCAGTCGCAGCTGTTCGTGAGCCTCCTGCCCAAAGCGCGGCCTGCAATAAGAGATGCCGGAAAGCAGTTCGTCGTCGACCATGAGGTCGACTGCATCAGCGCTGTGGCGGACGCTTGCATTAAAGGCGGGCGGCTGCGACAGGGCCGCCGTCAGCGCTGCGTCGCTCGGCACGTTGCCGTCGTATTCGATGCGCAGATTGTTGATAGTCAGCTTTGCGATGCCGGTTCGGCGGACACCGATCTCGATGTGGATGCCGTGGGCGCGGTAACGGGCGTTGGTGGTGAACTCGACCTCCGCGAGGATCCCGTCTCTGCTGCCGGCAGCGGTGAACAATGACACCAGCTTGGTGCCGTCTCCGCGACGCTCCCTCAGTTCGATCCAGACATTGTGGCGAGCTTCGAAGCGGCCGACGTTCTCGCCGGTCATGCTGTACTGCACCCGGCATTTTGCTGCAGCGTCGTCATCGATACTCAAGAACCAGTGAAAACCGTCACCGGTGCGACCGTCGACGGTGAAGGTTTGCGTACCGTCGTCTGCGGCAGTCGCCGACGCGTAGTCCGTCGGCCGGTTTGCATACGCGCCAGGGGTATTGCCCGGATACATCTCGATCGCCGCAGCGCCCCGGCTTAAACTGGCACCTGCAATGATCGCAATTCCTGCGAGTCTCAAGGCGTATCGAGTTA
>CAUZJQ010000032.1:0-22695 GCA_963580095.1 Lentisphaeria bacterium
TTCGCTGGGTTCGTTCCAGGGCAAGCTTTGCTGTTTCAGTTCGTTGCGCATTTTCCGTCTGTTGGTTGTCGAGTCCAGGCTGGAGGAAGGTTATCGGGAAACTTTATTCAATTATCGGCACCGGCCGCGGCCACGGTTTCTTCGTCGATGAGAATCTGTCGCGGTGCAGTGCCGATCTGTGGGCCGACAATGCCGCGCTCTTCAAGCGTCTCGATGACCAGAGCGGCACGGTTATACCCGATCCTAAGCTTGCGCTGGATGTGACTGGTGGTAGCGCGGCGGTCCTGCAGGATGATTTGCATAGCGCGTTGCACAAGGTCCTCGTCGCTGTCGTTGGAAGAGCTGCCAGCATCGGCGTACTGGGCTCCCACGAAGGCGCTCGTCTTTCCAGTGGGCGCCAAGGGTGCTTCGCCGGCCGCTGCCGCGGTTTCCGCTGCCGCGATGCCTTCCAGGTCCGGGGTTGAGAAGATATTGTTGATGAATGCCGGCTCCGCCTGGGCCGAGACGAAATCAACCACGCGCTCGATGTCTTCGTCCGCAGTCAGGGCACCCTGTGTACGCGATAGACGGGGGCCACGCGGCGACTTGAACAGGGCGTCGCCGCGGCCGAGCAGGGTTTCGGCGCCTTTGCCGTCGAGGATGGTGCGCGAGTCTGCCAGTGACGCCACTTGGAAGGCGATGCGCGTCGGGAAGTTGGCTTTGATGATTCCGGTAATGATATTGACGCTCGGGCGCTGGGTAGCGATCACGGTATGGATACCAATGGCACGGGCCTTCTGGGCGATGCGCGCCAGAGACGTCTCGACTTCGGCCTTGGCGGTCATTATGATGTCGGCCAGCTCGTCAATGATGACGATCAGGTACGGCAGGGTGTCCGGGATCGGGTTGCCCTCGTTGTCAAGCACCGGTTCATCGGGGATCTTGCGGGCGTTGTAGGAGCTGATGTTGCGAACGCCCGCTTTCGACAGGACCTGATAGCGCCACTCCATCTGACTCAGCGTCCAGCGCAGTATGATCGGTACTTTCTGTGGCTCGGACACGACAGGGCTGACGAGGTGCGGCAAGGTTTCGTAGCCTTTGAACTCGACGACTTTCGGGTCGACCATGATCATTTTTAACTCGTCCGGGCGGAAGCGGAAGAGCAGACTTAGGATCAGGGTGTTCATGCACACCGATTTACCGCTGCCCGTAGCGCCGGCAATCAGCAGGTGCGGTGCCTCGGCCAGGTCGAGGATGACAGGCTGTCCGCTGATGTCTTTACCCAGTGCGATCGGTATTGTTGCTTTGCTCTTCAGCCACATCGGATGCTCCAGCAGCTCGCGGAACGTCACCGGTGCCGAAATTGCATTCGGCACCTCGATTCCCACCGTGTCGCGCCCGGGGATGGGTGTCAGGATGCGCAGGCTTTCGGCCTTCAAGGCCATGGCGATGTTGTTTTGCAGGCTGCTGATTTTCTCGACGCGCACGCCGGGCGCCGGCTTGATTTCGAACAGCGTCACGCGCGGTCCACTGGTGGTTTCGCCGAGGGTGCCGTCGATGCCGAAGCTGTCGAGCGTTTCCTGCAGGATCTCTTTCTTGGCAGCGATTTCCCGGGGGCTGACTGTGACAGCTTTCTTGTTCTTGCTGGTAGCGGCGTGCTTCAGAAGCTGCGGCGTCGGCAGTTTGTAGTCGATCGGCGTAATGCCGGCGCTTAGTGGCGGGTTCACGGGTCGCGACGTCGGTGCCGGCCCCTGCGCGTCCGGCCAGGCAGCGTTGGCATTGGGCAGGACCGGTTCGAAGTCGAGGTCTATTCCCGGCTCGGGGGGGGCGTCGGCCTCTGCCCCGGCTGCCTGGATCACTATCTCCGGATCGAGGGGGTCGTCCGGTTCGGCCCATTCCGGTTCGGCTTCACCCTTGAAGACTGCTGCGTCCGGATCTTCGATTTCTACCGCTTTTCCCTTTGTTAGCTCTGCCGGTTTGTCACGTTTTTTCTTCGCTGCGCGCGCTGGTTTGGCGGTTTTACGTTTGAGCAAACGACGCCACCAGTCGCCGTGCCAGTCGAAGTAGCCGATGGTCGTTAGGCCGACGACGATCATGGCAACGGAGATGATGATGCATCCGGTCGGGTGCACAACGTAGGACAGCCAGCCGCCGCTGCTGTCAACCCAGGGCTCACAGAATCGCTGGCCCAGTACCCCGCCTGGCGTTTCGGCAATATTCAGTCGTGCCGCGGCTGCCGACAGGAAGCCGGGGAAATTGCCGAGCAGCAGGGAAAGGCCGAAGACGGCGGTGAAAACAGCCGCGAAATAGACCCCGGTAACAGGACGCAGTTCACGTCTTACCAGACGCATGGTGATACACATGAGGAGCAGGACGGTAGCTGGGTATGCGGCCATACCAATCCCACGGATCCAAAAGCCCGAGAGCGTTGCGCCGAACGGCCCGATCCAGTTGTTGATGCCGTTGCCATGCGGCCCGATGCCGCCCGCCAAGATATGGACGTCATCGGCGTGATACGACAGCAGGGACAGCAGCAACAGCAACACGCCTACGGTGAACACCGCTTTGATGAGCAGTTGCACGGCAAAGACCGTGTCGTCACGTTCGGAAGTCGATGTGGTCTTGGCTTTGTTCGCCATGCCGGACGTTTGATTTCCGTACTTGATTAACTACGTTAGACTGCCGGACGGGGGTGGCTGGTGCCGGCTGGAAAACATCAGTTGCAAAGTGCCTGGCCAGGACCGTGATTCATTTAAGTTGTCGATAGTCAACAGGATGCCGGTGGCGACAACCGGCATGGCACCCCGGGCGGCTTACTGGCTGTCGCAACGGAAGATGCGGTTACTATAGTGCCGAAGGCGCGAGATTGCTCAAGCAGTTTGAGGTTATGTTGCAGGAGATTTATCCACTCACATTCGTTTCGTTACAGGAGCCGCAGCCATGGGGTGTCGTCGGACACCCTCTGTTGCAGGAACAATATCCGTACAAAAATACAAATGCAACAAACGCCGGCAATTACTGGCACATTATCGACGACGGCACCCGCCAGAGTGTCGTTGACAGCGGTTCCCTGGCCGGCCGCACCTTGCGCCAACTGGTAGAGGAGGACCCGGTCACTCTTGTTGGCAGTCGCCACCAGGCGCATCAGCCGTTTCCATTGCAGCTGCGTTTGGCGGGCACCGCCCAGCCGCAGCCGCTCTCGGTGTATCCGTTGAACCCGCCGGGCGGCAGTGACATCGGTAAAAACACGCAAATGTGGTATATACTGGCGGCAGAGGCGGACGCCTCCGTCAGCGTCGGGATCCAGCAGCGTTATACCCAACAGCAGTTCCTCAGCCGTATCGACAGCTTGAACCTTGGGGAACTGGTACAGAGATTTCGAGCTCAGCCGGGCGATGCGTACTTTATCATTCCCGGCCGCATCCATGCCCTCGGCGCCGGGCTTCTGGCGCTTATCGTGCAGTGCAACGATACGATGCCGTTAACCATTCGCGAGGCCGATGGCTCGCTGCCCGACCCGCTGCTCGACCGGCAGACGATCCTCGAGAGCGTCGATTTCCCGAACCGCACGGTTTCCCGGATTCGCAGCGAGAGCAGCGATATCACGCTCAACCGCAAGGTGCCGCTGATCACGCATTGTACGGAGTTCATCGTCGATGAAATCCGCCTGATCGAGGACATGCACGACCGTGCCGACGGCACGACTTTCCACCTACTCACGCCGCTCAACCAGCCATTCTCGATCCGCTGCGCCAACGGCGCGACCTGCAATGTCGAGCCGGGCCGCACAGCACTTATCCCGGCGGGGCTCGGCTACTACAGCATCCGCCCGTCTGCGCCATCCGCGAGGTTGCTGCGAACGGTGCTTAACTGAGTGTGTTGTGTGTGTGGGGCGATGCCATTCCTGACGGTAGCCCGGATGTCCTTCAGAGGCAGACGCGCTGCGAGGGATCGACTGTAGGATGATTGGTTTCATTCCGGGTCGAATCCCGCTGTTCCCGAGCAATTGGATTGCATTGACTTTTCCCGGGTGCAAGATAAATTTCGAATCCATTAAGTGGAACCGTGGGAGGCTTGTGTTCACGCACGGGTTCCTCATCTACGCCGACGGACACAAAGGAGCACGTGGAGTATGTCAGAATTCACCTATACCGCCCCCGACGCAATCCGAAACCGGGCTTACTTCAAGAGTCTCGACGAGTACCAGGCGCTGTACGACGAGAGCTATGAGAATACCGACGAGTTCTGGGCCAAAATCGGCAACGAATACATCGACTGGTTCAAGCCGTTCGACAAAGTGCGTGAGTACAATTACCACGAAGCGGAAATCAAGTTCTACCTTGGCGGCAAGACCAACATCTGCTACAACTGTGTCGATCGCCACCTCGATTCGCGCGGCGACCAGACCGCCATTATCTGGGAAGGCAACACGACCGACGAGGACAAGGAGATCACTTTCCGCGAACTGCACGAGCAAGTCTCGAAGTTCGGCAACGTCCTGAAGGCGAATGGCGTCAAGAAGGGCGACCTCGTTACCCTCTACATGCCGATGGTGCCTGAATTGGCCGTCGCCATGCTGGCCTGCACCCGTATCGGTGCTGTGCACTCGATCGTTTTCGGCGGCTTCTCTGCCGACTCCCTCGGCGGTCGCATCGACGATTGCCAGTCCACTGTCATCGTCTGCACCGATGGCCTTTACCGTGGCGCCAAGCAGGTGCCTATGAAGTCGACCGTCGATGCAGCCGTCAAAGACCTCGCCTGTGTCGAAAAGGTGATCTGCTACAAGCGCACTGGTGAAGACGTGGCCTGGACTGAAGGACGCGATGTCTGGTGGGACGACGAGATGGCCAAAGCCTCGGCCGATTGTCCGTGCGAGGAAATGGACGCGGAAGATCCGCTGTTCATTCTTTACACGTCCGGCTCCACCGGCAAGCCCAAGGGCGTGCTTCACACGACTGCTGGCTACAACGTCTACACCGCCTTCACGCATAAGAACGTCTTCGACTATCATGACGGCGACATCTACTGGTGCACCGCGGACATCGGCTGGGTGACCGGGCACTCCTACATCATCTACGGCCCGCTGACGAATGGCGCCACAACGATGATGTTCGAAGGCGTACCGACCTTCCCGGATGCCGGCCGTTTCTGGCAAATCTGCGACAAGTGGCAGGTCAATATCTTCTATACCGCGCCGACGGCGATCCGCGCGCTGGCCGCCGCCGGCCTCGACTTTGTCGAACCGTACAAGCTCGACAGCCTCCGGCTTCTGGGAACGGTTGGTGAGCCGATCAACCCGGAAGCCTGGATGTGGTACTGGAAGAATATCGGCAAGAAAAACGTGCCGATCGTTGACACCTGGTGGCAGACAGAAACCGGTGGCATCCTGATCACGCCGCTACCCGGCGCCACACCGCAGAAGCCGGGATCCGCGACGCTGCCGTTCTTCGGCATCAAGCCGGCCATCCTCGATCCGCAGACCGGTGCGGAACTCGAAGGCGCCTGCTCCGGCGTGCTGGCGATCAAGGAGCCGTGGCCGGGGCAGATGCGCGGTGTGTACGGTGACCCTGAACGCTTCAAGAACACCTACTTCGTACAGTACCCAGGTTATTACTTCACCGGTGACGGCTGCCGTCGTGACGAGGACGGCTATTACTGGATCACCGGCCGCGTCGATGACGTCATCAACGTCTCCGGCCATCGCATGGGTACGGCCGAGGTCGAAAGCGCCCTGGTGCTGCATGGCGACGTAGCCGAAGCGGCGGTTGTCGGCTGCCCGCACGAGATCAAGGGGCAGGGCATCTATGCTTATGTAACGCCGAACGCCGGTGTTGACGCCAATGATGACCTGCGTAAGGAGCTGGTGGCTCTGGTCCGCAAGGAGATCGGCCCAATCGCGTCACCGGATTACATCCAGTTTGCACCGGCGCTACCGAAGACACGGTCTGGCAAGATCATGCGTCGTATCCTTCGGAAGATCGCCGAGAAACAGGCGGATCAGATCGGTGACGTCTCGACCTTGGCCGAGCCGGCCGTTGTCGAGCAGCTTGTCGAAGGCGCCTTGATCAAGTAGATCGCGACATATTCGAGTATCGAACAGGCGGTGCATGGAAACGTGTACCGCCTGTTTTGTCAGGCAGGAGCACCGTCCTGCTTAAGCGCTACGAATCGCAGTTCAGTCGACAGCGCCAGCTGCCGCAGGGCGTATTGCGCCACTGCCCGCAAGCCGGTGTGTTCGCTGCCGCCAAAGCGCTTGATTCGTCGGACCTGCTTGAACCCGGCGAGTCGCAGCATATGTGGCAGCGTTGCGCTCGAGAAGAACTGCAGGTGGGTCGAATTCGAGAAACACCAGGTTTCCGACGTGCCGCGCCGCAGTACGCGGTAAGAGTATCGATTCGGCACTGTCACCAGAAATACGCCGCCCGGGGTCAGCAGGTCGTGAATCTGTCGGCACACCGTCAGCGGATCAAAGACGTGCTCGAGTGTTTGCAGCAGAGTGATGACTTCGTAGGTCTCGTCGATGTCCGCGATGGCGTCGGCGGTGTCGACGGGAAACTGGAAGTCCGGCAGCCGGTTCCTGAGGTTTTCCCGCGCTTCCGGTGACGCCTCGACGGCAGCCAGCGAAGTTTGCGGCGAGGCCTTGTGGAAAGCTTCGAGGAATCCCCCAGTGCCGGCGCCGATGTCGAGTAGTTTCGTGACCGGTTCTCTGGCCCGGCGCACATCCTCGACCAGGCCGAGCCAGACGCGGGCGTTCATGTCGATCCATTTTTGAATACGCGGGTCATCGGCCGACCTGTAATAGTCTTTGCGGTAATCCGCTTCGAGCTGGTCGAGGTCGTAGGCGTTGGCATACAACAAGGCGCAGCTCCTGCACTTGACGATGCTGCGGTGGTCCAGGTGCGCGAACGGTGTCGAAGAATCCGTGTCACACAACGGACATGCACTGCGTATCGCTCTGCTGATCTGTGGGGTATCGGTAGGCACACAGGACAATGTCACGATCTACGGGAAACGTCCACCACGAAGGCACGAAGACCACGAAGGAATAAATATTGTGGCTCCTTTGCCGACGACCCACCAAACAAGAGTTTGTCTTTCCTTCGTGTCCTTCGTGGTGGAATTTAGATTTCCGCCGCGCATCGCCAATCGGTGTTTTTGCCGGTCCGCAGGTAAAAAAAAACGATTTGCGGCTGTAAAATAGTCCTTATCAGACGTTTTAACTGGCAGTAAGACTCTGATCAATGCCGGGTTTGCAAACGGGGGCGATCCTCTGGCATCAACGTTGCATTAACGCAATCAACACAATTCTCCGGCACATCCACTGGGAGGTATTCCATGGTTCGCAAATTCGTCGCAACTCTCTCCGTCCTGCTCCTTGTCTTCGTGACCGGCTGCATGGACGTCACAATGGACATCAAAGTGAACAAGGACGGCAGTGGCGTGCTGACGCAACGAGTCTTCATGAGCGGTGGGATGCCAGGAATGATGGCCAACATGGACGACGGCGGTGACACATCACTGTACAAAATCGATGACCTGAAAGCAACAGCCGAAAAGATAGGCGAAGGCGTCACCTTTGCCGGCGTCGTAGACGTCACCAACAAGAAGGGTGACAAGGGCTTCCGGGCGAGCTACAACTTCCCCGACATCACGGCGCTCAACATGGATACTACCGGCGATGAAGGGCCTATGGGCCAGATGATGGAAGGCATGAGCTTCGAGTTCGAAGGCGGCGAAACAGCCAGGCTTACCATCAACATGCCGAGTAACGCGGAAGGTGGCGTTGGCGAAAGTGGCAGACCCAGCGACGAAGCTGGCGGTGACATGCAAATGGGTGCCGACGGGATGATGGACGGGATGATGGACGGGATGATGCAGATGTTCGATGGCATGCGCTTCTGGATCCGCGTTCGTGTCGACGGTACAATCGTGGAAACGAACGCCCAGTACATCAACAAGAGAAAGACCGGCGTCACTCTGATGAAGATGGATATCGGTGAGATGGTCAAGAACGCAGAACTGATGGAGAAGCTGGAGGACTCGGGTAAGCCTTCAAGCCCAGCGGCACTCCAGAAAGTCCTCGGTGACGTTGACTACCTGCGCTTGGAAGACCAGGAAAAAGTGGTGATTTCATTCAAGTGAGGTAACCCGACGATCTGCATCGCCTGCCGGAAAATTCGGCGGTGATCTTTCGGGACATGATCGGCAGGCGGTTGCAGCGGCGACGGCAACGGGTTGCTGATCGAGACGGGGTAGTTTGGCGGGCCGGCGTTACGAACCGTTGCCTGCTTTCCCTGGCAGATCATGCCTCGTCGTCATTGCCGCGCGGCATTTTGTACGGCGGCACGAACAACCCCCGGCCGTGCGGGCTGGACTTGCTGCCGTCCGGCCCGAAGGCGCTGGCGCCCGCTGCCAGTGCCGCCTTGTCGATCTTGTGCGGCTCGCGCACGCCCTTTTTTTCCGGAAACGTCTCGATGTGCAGGGATTGCGTCGGGTAGGCAAAGTCGACGCCGATCTCGGACGCCAGCCGCAGGATCTCGAGGTAGATGTTCTGGCGCTCGACAAGTTCCGTCGCCCAGTCTGGTACCTTGAGGAAGCAGTAAAGCATGACATCCAGTGACGAATTGCCGTAGCCGTTGAAGACGACGTGGTAGTAGTCCTTGCGTGTGTACTCATTCGCCTCGACGATGTTCTTGACGCCCTCGAGAAAGGCCTCCATTTTCTCCGGTGGCGTGTCGTATGTGAGCCCGAAGAATGCCTTGATCCGACGAAACTCGCGGGCGCCCATGTTGTCGATGTCGGCGTTGGCGACCGTGGCGTTCGGAATCGAAATGACGGAGTTATAAAAAGTGCGGACGCGGGTCGAGCGAAACCCGATGTCTTCGACAGTTCCTTCGTTTTCCCCGATCAGCACCCAGTCGCCGATCGAGAACGGGCGATCGAGAAAGATCATAACCGAGCCAAAGAGGTTGGCACACATGTCACGGGCCGCCAGGGCAAACGCCAGGCCGCCCAGGCCGAGCCCCGCCAGCACCGACATGACGTTGATGCCGAGATTCTGGAACATCACCAGGATGCCGATGATAACGATGAAAATCTTCAGAGCCCGATTGATCAGTGGCACCAGATGATCGTCCAGGGCGGAATCCGACCGAGCTGCCAGCGTCTTCAGATGATCCGTCAGCACTTCGGTCAGTTTGTAGATCATCCAGATCATGGCAATGCTCAGGATGATCTGCGCAATCAGCGACATCACTGTCAGCATCATGCCGGAGAACTGCAGGATACGGAGCGATGCTATCCAGAAAAGACTTGCGACGAGCAGACCGACAGGGCGTTCGATGGCGTCGGCGATTTTGTCATCCCACTGGGCCTTTGTTTTCGACGTGAAGCGTTTTGCCAGGTGCAGCAGATGCTGGGCCACGACTTTCAGCACAAGTCCGAGGAGGATCGATACAAACAACCCGAGCCATTGCCAGTTTGCCACTATCAAAAATTTCGTCTTGGCCCAGTCGGGGACGTACTGTGCGACCCACGGCTCGCTGTACAGCGCACCCTGGCCACCTTCTTTCAGGTAGGGATCACGCTTCACCATCTCCCAGTCGGTGCGGATCTGCTCGATGGTGTTGCGACTGAACAGATGCTGGCCCCGGCGGTCGCCGGCATCCACCTGTGTTGTCCAGATGTTTGTGTCCTTCAGGCGCCATGACAGTCTTGTCGGATCATCGGGAACCAGTTCGTAATCGACGACGATTGTCCGATCGATGATCTCGCGTGTGAGGATCGCGGTTTCCCGGCGATAGTCGGAGGTGATGCCGACCATGCCCTCGAAGTTGAAGCAGCGCACGGCGTCGTTGATCCGCTTCATCAGGTGTTTGTCGTTGTTTTTCACACCTTCCTTGTAGTCGTCCAGGGAGGTCATGAAGGTCTGCATAGTGTCGCGTGGATGATCGGTCCGGACCGGCACCAGGCTGGCCGCCCGGGCCGCAGTCGACAGCAGGAGCAAGGCAAAAAGATGCAATAGTAGGGAACGCATGATCAAATATTCCTCGATCCGGTTTCAGACACTGAACTTGAACTCGACGATGTCGCCGTCCTGCACGGCATAGTTTTTCTTTTCCTGCACCGCTGAGCCCTTAAATATATCCTCGCTGGGCGCCTCGGCAAAGGCGCTGTACGGCAGGACCATGGCGCGGATGAAGCCGCGCTGAATATCTGAGTGGATGGCGCCGGCGGCATCGAAGGCAGTGGCGGTTTTGGCGATCGTCCAGGCCCGGCATTCGTCTTGGCCGACGGTAAAGAACACCTGCAGCCCGACCAGGTCGAGGCAGGCCTGCACGATGCGGCTGAACGCCGGTTCTGCGATGCCCAGGTCGGTCATGAACTCGCGCGCGTCATCCGGCTCTATGTCGGCAAGCTCAGACTCCAGCCGGGCGCACATGGCGGTGAACCGCAGGGTCGGGTAATCGCGTGCGGCTGCGGTCATCAGTTCTTCCATCTTATCCACCTGGTCTTCACCGACGTTGAGCACGACGAGCATCGGCTTGAGACTCATCAACTGGTAACCCGCCAGTGCCTTGGCCTCCTGCGCGGTGAGTTCGATGTCGCGCAGAGCCTTGCTCTGTTCCAGTGCCGTGCACGCCTTGTCGACCGCCGCCAGCTCCAGGAGATCTTCCTGTTTCTTGCTGATTTGCGCCACTTTACGCAGTTTCTCCGAGCGCTTCTCGAGGGCCATCAGGTCGTTGAGAATGAACTCGCTGTTGATGAACTCCAGATCGCGGGTGGGATTCACGCTGCCCATGGGGTGCGGGATCGAGTCGAAGGTCTGGATCGCCAGACAGAGTGTGTCGGCGCGGCGGATCTCCTCGAGAGCCGCGGTCGAGAAACTATTGCCGGAACCCTCGGTCGACAGCGACTGGGAATCATTGAACTCCAGTGACGCATTGACCTGTTTCTTCGGCTCGTAGATGCGGGTCAGGTGATCGAGCCGTTCATCCGGTACGAAGACGGTGCCGATGTTGCCGCCTTTTTTCCCCGACATTGCGCCGGTGAAGCCGTGTTTGGTCAACAACTCAAAAAATGTTGTCTTACCGCTGAAAGCGAGACCGACGATACTCATTCGCATGGTTCAGGGACTCCGATTCTGCCGCCGTAGCCTGGGCGATTCATAGATATCACCAGGTCGATAAAACTGTATTGATCCGTCGGAGAGGACGTGGTGGACAATCAAACTTCGGAAAATTCCGATTTCGTTGCGCCACACTCCGGGCACAACCAATCGTCAGGCAGATCTTCGAACTTGGTGCTCCCGGCGATGTTGTTGTCGGGATCGCCAAGGTCCGGGTCGTAGATGTAGCCGCAGATTTCGCAAATGTAGGTGGGCATTGACAACTCCCTTTTACCATGCGGGAACAAGAGCCATAAAGTAGTTTCTAATCCTTTAGAAACAAGCAGTTTGCAATCCTTGTTGGGACTAGTAGACTACCCGCTCCCGTTCTGATTCCTCACAACCCCACCCTTTGCCTGGAGACATAATGAAGAACCTGTCTATTGCTTTTTCCCTGCTGTTTGTCGCCAACTTGGTCACCGCCCAGGGCGACCAGGACGCCGTCGACGTTTCCTACATCATCGGCCACCAGATCGGAACCAGCCTCGACCAGTTCAAGAACGAAATCGATCGCGACGTGCTCATACAAGCACTGCGCGACGGTATCGACGGCAAAGAATCGAGATTTTCGCAGGAAGAGTCAGCCAAGAAGCAGTCCAGCTTTTTCCAGTCGCTGCAGCAGCGGCAGGGCCTCGACAACTTGGCGACCGCCGAATCTTTCCTCGCAGAGAACGGCAAGAAAGAAGGCTGGACGACAACCGCCAGCGGACTGCAGTACAAGGTGCTGACACCCGGCGACGGCGCGCAACCCACAGCCGAAGACACGGTCACAGTCCACTACATCGGTACATTTATGGACGGAAAGGAATTTGATAGTTCGGTGAGCCGCGGGGAGCCCGCGACGTTTCCGCTCACCGGTGTTATCAAAGGCTGGACCGAAGGCCTGCAACTGATGAAGCTCGGCAGCAAATTCCGCTTTGCTATTCATCCCGACCTGGGCTATGGGCCCACCGGCAATCGCGGCATCCCGCCCAATTCCGCACTCCTCTTCGACGTCGAGTTGATCAGCATCAAATAAGGCATGTATCGGTAACTGCTGATCGTCGTCCTTTGGTTGGAATCAGTCCATACTTCCGACGTTGGGCGGTTGCGAATCACATCGACAGCACAGCCTCAGCGTGCGTGGCCGTATGCGTTGATGTCGTACCGGGTCACCGCAATGCGGTCTGCCACTTGTCGATGGTGACCGCCAGGGACCTCGTGCCGTCAAACGCGAGGTCGTCTTCAGCCATTGTAAGCCCACCCGTCTCAACCGCGCCCGGCCAATCAGTCAGGCCGGATTCAAAGCTTGGATTCGGAATCGGCTGCAGGGTATGCTCGATCAAGGGATTGGGCTCGGCAAAAATACGATTCGCCGACAATCCGATCAGTCACAGCAGAAGTATTAAGTGTCTTTTCATATGGCACTATCTTGGCACGCAGTAAACATGGGGCATGCCAAAGTGAAGCGGGCGTTCGCTTTGGCGTCATCGACGACCAGAAGCTTTCGCTCGATTTCGGTACTCACGGGAACCGTGTCGGGTCGCGGGGGAATACCTCGTAACCTCTCATGTCGACGATGTCGCCAGCGACTGCCCAGGGGGTTCCGCACTCCGCCGGCAGTTGATTTTGGTCGTAGCACGCCTTGAGAACCTGCCGCAGACCGGTTACCTGCCGGTACTGTTCCGAGTGTTCTTCTTCGAGATTCCCCATTGTGATCAGGTCCGCCGGCCACTGGCAGATGTTCGGCATGGATTCGTGCATGCCGTTGATGCACAGCGTCTGCATGCCGGCCGCCTCGGGGCCGCAGACGATGGAACGATTGCCGGCTGCAGCGTCTGCGGTAGCGATTAATTTGCAGGTCGAGTCTGCGCAGGGGTCGCCGTAGGTGTCTATGACCTCGCCGTTGTGGTGGGCAACAATCGAGTTGTCGATCTCGTATTGCACTGTGGCGTCCTCGAACTCGTAGTGGAAGACTGGTCCGAGATTTTCTTTGTCGTCGGCAGCGTGGGAGGTATAGAACAGGATTTCGACGCCTTCCGTCGTCATGATCCGCGTCGCTGAGGTGTCGAAGCCGGTGATGTCATTGGCTCGATAAAGTTCAGCGCTGACCGTCGCCGGTGTGGCGCTGCGGTCGACCTCCGGACCGATGACGTAAAGGCTGTTGTGCAGGTAGTGTGCCGTGGCATTGTTGGCCGGGCTGTCCAGCACCCAATCGCCGTCTGGCGTGCGCAGTTGGCCGGCCCAGCTGGCACGTTCGTAGTACCCGTTGAAACGGCGCCACAGAGCAATTGTCTTGAGGCGTTTTGGTGCCCCGAAACGCCCGGACATTATATCGGCCTTGAGTTGCTGCACTGGCACCGAGAACGATGCCTGGAAGCCGATGGCGACGAAACGGTCGGCGGCGTCGCGGGCGGCGATCATCTGTTGCACCTCCTGCCAGGTGGCGCCCAGTGGCTTTTCGCAGAGAACATGACTGCCGTTTTGTAGAGCAACGGTTGTCTGCTGCAGGTGAAACTGGATCGGCGACGCGATAACCGCCAGTTCGGCGCTGTGCTCGGCGTAAAAGGCCTCCAGGTCGTCGAAAACCGGTATGCCTTTCGCCAGCAAGGTGTCATGGGTGCTGCAGCGATCGATGAACGGATCGACGACGCCGGCCAGCGTTATGTTCCCGTGCGCACCGGACAGGTATTCCTCCATGTAAAATTCGCCGTAGCCTCCGGCACCGATCTGGACGAGTTGTATTTTTTCCATTTTGCTACTGCGGTCCCTCTTCTAATCGTGGTTGAACTTGACACCGATTTCCTCGGCGATCTCCGCCAGCGCTTTGTGTTTACCGTGAATCTGCAGGCCTTCGAGGCAGATTTCTTTCGCCAGCACCTTTTCTTTGCTGAGCGACAGGGTCCGGGCGAATTGGGCGTAGAAAAGCGCACTGGCGTTGGGATCGACGCCCTTGTAATTGAAGAAGACAGCCTTCAGTCCCGCGCGCGCCCGGGATACATCCTTGTCCGACCCGTACTCGTACTGTTCATTGGCTATTTTGTTGATCTCGTCCCAGAATCGTTTGGCGTTGTCCGGGGTGTTTGTGATTGCTACCGGCATGCCGGTAGCGAGTGCCTCCATCGCCGCAATCGTTTCGCCGTCAAGCATCAGTTCGTGCACCAGATCCACATGATTGTGAAGATGCTTCGGGTTTTCTGCAATGCGCTGGCGGAACATGGTAATCGCCGGGTTCGGCAGCTTGACATGCACGTTTTCTGACGCTTGCAGGTCGATATCTCGCTTGACGCTTTCGCGCCCCGGCAACTGCAGCATTAGTTGATAAGAACCGGATTCGAGTCTGTCGAATGTAAGGGGCGTGCGGCCGCGCTGTTCACGGTTGAGAAAAACCGTAGCGCCGGTAGGCTGCGAAGTGATCGACAGCGACAGAGCCAGTCGCTTTTGCAGTACGATCTGTACCGGCTCGTCCGGCCAGGTCGTGCTGTCGTAGCTCGCTTCCCAATCGACGTAACCGGATAGCGCGGCACGGATATGGACCGTCTGGTCGGGTGCTGGCGGTGACAGTTCCAGGGGCGTCTTGCCGTGCAGTTCGTCATCGACCCAGATACCGGCTTGTGGGGGCTGCGACTCGAATTCGAGGCTGCCGGGCCGGCTACATCCTGTCACCAGTCCTAAAGCCAGCATCAGCGTTGGTATAGATCGTATCATATGGTGTCTTTGGTATGGGCGGCTGGTTGATCGCCGTTGCCGTTTCCAGATCGGCATTGGTCGAGATACGGAACTGGGCGATCATCATGCCGTTGTCCCAGGTCCACAGCCCGAAGCGCCGCCCCTTCAGCGGATTGTCGTCGGTCACGTCGCCGGCCAGTTTGTTGTCGACCCAGAAGCGCAGCCGATTGCCGTGCTTGCGGATCTTGACGTGGAACCAGCGGCGGTGTGTAGCGCCGACTCTCGGCAGCTTAATCGCTCCGTTGAAGTTGAGTTCGTTGTCGCTACGCAGGATAATCGATCCGGCGTTGTCACAGCCGCCGAGCATGAAGCTGTAGCCGCTGTTGACGTCCCGGCCGTCAGCTGCCAGAACCGCGTTGAAGTCCGCTATGTATTGGTAGCTGCCACCGCGTTCCTTCTGCATTTTCGGGCCAACGTAAAAGTCGAGGGTCACATTATCGCCGTGCTTAGCCTTGTGCCAGTTGCAGGCGACGCCATTGCGCTTGTAACCGGAATAAAAGGACCAGCGCGGATCGCATTGCCAGCGATTGGTAACTTTCCAGTCGCCCGCTACCGCCGACCAGTCGACCGGTGCGGTACGGAACGAGTAGCTCGCAACGTTGGCAGCACCAATCACTACCGTGTCCGCCCAGGACTCGTCCAGACTGCTGGTGCGATGACCGACGCGGCATAAATCCGCAAGAGATCCGGGCGCATCGAAGTGCTGCCACAACTCGCCGTCGATCCAGGCCAGGATCTTACCGCCGCGCCGCTCCAGCTGCATCGATTCTGGTAGGGCGTCCTTTTTGAAAGTTATTGTCGACGTCATATTGCCCGAGCTGATTTCGACAGACACATCATCCTCTGATTTTGGGGCGATCTTTAACTCGATCTGATCAGCTTTGTCGGCCGGTGTTTCTCCAGCGAACAACAGCGAAAATGAATGCGCGTTGAGCTCTGCATGCCAGGGCCGCAGATCCTGCTCGATACTGACGGCACTCCAGAAATCCGACCGGTGCCAGTAGATTGCATCTCTTTTGCCCGTGGCCGACAACCAATCCGTCGTCGTCTTGCTCCACCCCGACATTGCCTTCTCGTGCTCAAATACCCGGACGCGATTCTTGATCGCTGGCAACGGTGTCGCTGCCGCCACGGAGTACCGGATGACGTTACCGTCCACACCTGCAGTGCCGGGAGCAGTGATCTCACCGCACTTGCCGAACGCCACGATCCGGTCGTTGATGCTGCACCAAGCATCCCCGTCGAGGACGTGCAAGGCCAGGTCGAAGGGACCGCGCGGCCGTGCCTCGACAGTTGATGACTCCGTAGTTACGCCGCTGACGATGACCTGCAGATTGCCCGCCGCGTCTGCTTTCAATGTCGCCGTGATTTCGTCGCCGAGGTCGTTGCGTCGCGCGTACAGCCTCACCCCGTCGCCGATCGACTCGACCCGGGCTGTCACCGAGACATTCGCCAGCACCAGAGCGCGCAGCGCCGGATCGCTTTGCGCAGAATCGATATCCAGATGCGTCACCGGCCGTACTGCCGCATCGTCGAACCTGACAGAACCGGCGTGCTTGGTCGAAATGCCGACAGCGCCGCCGATCAATGGCGCCGGGTCGACGACTGACATGAGCGGAATGTCATCGTGCCAGACATTGAGATGTCCGTGGAACTGCGAGACCCGTAACACTGTCCACTGATTGGCGATGCCGGTGACGTCGACGTGGCCGAGCATGGTGACCTGTTCGCCGTCGCGCCGTGTGAGGGCCAGCGTGTCGATGCTTGTACCCGGTTCAAACTCAAGCCGGTACTCAGCCGCCTCGGTATAGCAGAGCAGCAGCCCGAATGGCACGACACCCTCTGTGTACACGGCACAAGAAAACTCGTAGTTGCGCCAGAACGGGTAGCCCGCAGTGATGACGCCCTGTGCTGCTTTGCTGGTGAGCGAGAAAGGATTGGCACTGCGCGTCGGATTGTTCAGCGCAACCACGCCCCAGCGGCCCTCGCGGACAGTCCACTCACCGAGGTCGTTCTCGGTGTGCATGAAGTCTTCGTCGAAGAATACTGGACCGGTTTTCTGAAAAGTCGTCTCATCGACCAAGGCCGGCGAGTCCTGCTCCTGCGGGAGCCATGACCAACTGCCCGAACGCCATTTTTGCAACGGCAACGGTGCGACGATGAGCCGTTGGCCGTCAACAAAAATCGACAGCAGCCCGGTTTCCACGGTCGCCGAGATCGTGGTACCCGAAGACAGGGAGATTGCGGACTCCACAAGTTTTTCGCGCTGATCCTTGCCGGTGATCAGCCAGACATTACAGCGGCCGGATTCGATCGATGTATCAACCAGCGCGGTGGTGCCGGCGAGGCGGAATCTGAGTGCCTCGTCGTCGCTGGCATTGCGTGCGATTTCCGTGGACCAAATGAAACTGTTTGGCAGCCGCTCGCGCGCGGCGAGCGCTTGCCAGGACATCGCAGCATTGTTTCTTGGGGCTCGGCCGCAGCCCGCAGCGAACAGGATCAGTACAAGAGTGGTGAGCGTGGTCTTAATGGTGATGCGATACCGGGACGGCGTCGACCACGATGCCGCTGGTTTTGTGGACGATGGTGACATGAACCTGCTGGGCTTGGACGGGTTTCTCGAGAGTGACCGTGTGCGAATCGCTGGCCGGAATCTTGACATACATCTCGTGCTCGATGCGTTCGCCGCTGCGCGTGACGACAGCTACGGAGCGCAATCGGATATACCTGCTGTAGCCACCCTTGTTGGTGACGCGTACCTGAGCGATCTGCCATGGCACATCGACGATGAATTGGGCGGTCTCCGATTCCATGAAATCGGTTTCGCCGATGCGAATGCGTTCCGGCGGCTCAATCAGAATCTGCTCGACTTGCTCCACTATCGCTTCACGGCGTCGCGGTCGCTGAATCAACCCGGCCCGCCGCAGCGTCCAGCTCATCTGCCGTATGGAGTCCGACAAGTCACCCAGGTCTGCTTCGACATCGCCGGCAATGCCCCAGTTGCATTGGTTCTGTGCTGCTGTGGCGAGACGGTCGTCGACGACTTTGAAGTTGCCCACAACTTCGCCAAAAGCAGCTGGTATGGCGTTGCGTGCCGTGTCGACCGCGCCGCTGGCGATAGTTGCCAGTGTGGCGGTAGAGGCGGCCATACGCTGGATCTCGAACAGCGTGCCGATTTCGTCCTCGAGGTCCGGGCGGTCGTCCCAGTACCCGGCAGTCGCGCGATAGATGAAGCGGTCTACTGCATCGGAGAGATTGGCACCGTAGTGATCGATCGTGCGTGCCTGGTCGCGGAGATCCTGGTCGTGATCGGCTTGAGCAGCCACCGTCAGAGACATCATGACAATAGCCAGGCTCAGCATGCTGAGCTTCATAATATTACTTCCACGTAACTTTGGATATTGTTGCCCGGGTCAGTTTCCCGGCGGCCGGATCTGATACTCTTTTACAATTTCTTCGCAGCGTCGCATTAGTGCCTCAGTTTTACCGACAAAGAAATGGTGGCTCAGCAGCAGCGGGATCGCGACAATCAGACCGAAGCAGGTGGTCAGCAGCGCCTTGCCGATACCGCGCGCCAGCTCGGATGTGTTGACGCCCATCGACGACTGGCCGGCGACCACTTCGAACGCTTCGATGATGCCGATGACTGTGCCGAGCAGCCCCAGCAGCGGTGTGACGCTGGCGATGATGCCCAGGGGGCGCGCTGCCTGTTTGAGCCGCCACAGACTCCCGTCGACCTCCTCGGTGATGGCGTCGCGGATTTCATCGGTCGTGCCGTTGCGCCAGGCATGGCCGGCCTTCAACGCGCGGTTGACGACGATGCGGTTGTTCTCGACGAGGTCGTTGAGTGGCAGGTCTTTGTCATGCGCGATGAGCTGTGCCTCAATGCGCCGTGGCAGAATGACGCTGCGACGGGTGCGGAAGGCGACATCGAGCATGAACATAAGGCCGATAATCGACGCACCGAGGATGACATACATCACGGTGCCGCCCTTCGCGATAGTTTCCCACACCGAGTTCCCAAGCACGCCGCCGGTGGACACCGTCTCGGGATCCTGCGCCATCAGCATGAGCGGATGCATGCTGCCGATCAGGAGCGCCGCGGTCAGGAAACGAAGATTTCCGGCGGGATGTGTCACGGGTTTGTAATCTCGGGTTTCGCGAACAAGGCTTCGGCTTTCTGGCGCCATGCAGTGTCGCTGTAACTGGTGCGCATCTTCTTCATATACGTCTCGGCCCGGGCGACGTTGTTGTCGCCGGCCTTGATGAAGGCGTCGATAGCGTGATACAGTGATTTCGGCGACAGGTCGCCATAGTCGTACAGAGTTTCGACGCGGAGAAAGGCGTTACCGGCCTTTTTGAATGCGCCCTGGGAGTAATGGATGGTGCCGATGTTGAACAGCGAATATGCCGCCTCGATCGTGTCGGTCATGCCCTTGGTCTTTTTGAACTGCTCGATGGCTTTATCGTAGACGCCGGCACCTTTGTAGGCCAGGCCCAGGCGGAACGGCACGAGGTACGCCTTCTGTGACTTCGGGTATTTTATCTCCATTTGCTGACACACATCGATGAGCGGCTGCCAGTCACTGATGTCGATGAGCACGGTGCAATAGAGATGCATGAGCTCCTCGGCGAGGGTTGGGTCAGCACCTTCGACAGCGCTTTGAAGGATCTCGCGTGCCTTGGCCTGATTCCCCTGGCGATGCAACGCTTCACCGAGACGGATGGCGGAGTCGGTGAAGAATTCGCTGATCGGGAAACGGTCGATCACGGCTTTGAAATGCGGTGCACTGCCGTCGATGTCGTCAAGGCGCCGGTGGCACCAGCCCATCATGTAGCAGGCGCGTTCGCCGCGGTTTGATTCCAGATCGACAAGCCGCGAAAAGAATGTTCTGGATTCGTCGTAGCGTTCCTGTTCGTAGGCGATTTCGCCCCGCTGCAGCACGGCGTCCTGCACCAGGCTCTTGCTGAAGTCTCCGGATTCGACTTTGGCAAAGGCCACATCGGCCTGGGGCAGCTTGCTCTGTTTCTTGTAACACCACGCCAACCCGTAGATGACGGATTCCCGCATCTCCTCCGTCAGTTCTTTGTCCGCCAGTGCCTGGTACTTGCTGATAGCATCGTCGATCTGCCCCTCCGAGAAGCTGACCTCGGCAGCTTTGAGAAGCATGATGTCGCCGAACTCGCCGTCCGGGAATTCGCTGCGGTAGTTGTTGATCAGCGTCGTCAGGTTGTCGCCGTCGTAGAGAAAGGCGAGACGCTGAAAGGCTTTGTCGACGTGCTTGTCCTTTTGTTCGAGCGCCACAAGCTGTTCGTAGAACGGGATGGCGTCGGTGGGTTGCTCGAGATTCTCGTGGCAGCGGCCGCACATGTACAGCGCCTCGCTGCGGAACTCGTTGTCGGCGTTGGTCAGATGGGTGAACTGCTCGATACTGGCCTGGTATTGCCCGAGCTCGAACAGCGTCCAGCCGAGGCGGTAAATCACTTTCGGGTTGCCGTCGTCGGACAGCTCCTGCAGGTACGGCAAGGCGCGTTTGTACTGTTCGAGGCGGTATAGGTATTCGCCTATTGCGAAGTGCGCATGGCTGCGCAGTTTAGTCGTGGGGTATTTCTCGAGCAGCTCGCTGATCGAGGCGACAGCACCTTCGAAATCGTTTGTGCGCTGCTGGGCGAGGGCGCGGGAATACAGGGCGTGTTCCGCATACTTCGATTCCGGATAGCTTTCTATCAGGCGCGTGAACCACGGCAGTGCCTTTTCCAGCTGGTCTTGTGCGACCAGGGCTTCGGCCATCGTGTAGATCAGGCTGCTGACCTTTTCGTTTTCCAGCCCGCCGTTTTCGAGCAGGGCATCGATCAGCGTTTTTGCCTCGTCGAACTGCTTTGTCTCGAAAAGCGACATGGCAAGCCAGAACTGCAGGTCCTGCGCTTCCTGGCAATCGGGCCGGTCTGCCTGCACCCGCCGGAAGATGCGGATTGCCCCTTCGAACTTCTTGAGCTTGTAGATTGCGATGGCGGCATTGTACAGCACCGCGGCGTATTGCTTGCTGTGCGGATACTTGTTGGCGAATTCGATAGACTTGGTGGCTGCCTTTTCGGGGTCGTCACGCTTGAACAGGCTCCAGATCAGCCGGATCATCGCCTCTTCGCCATCGGGATTGGCGGCGACGACAGGCTTGAGCCAGCGATCGGCGTCGTCGGTTTGGCCGAGCGCCATCAGGGCGTCGAAGCCGGAGAGCCGGGCTTTGGAGACGAGTTCATGGTCGGGATAGGCCTGGATGAAGTCCTTGAAGACCTCGACTGCTTCCGCGTAACGCTGGAGTTCGTTGAGCGTCCAGCCGTAAAGATAAAAAATGCCCGGACGATGCTGTGAGTCCTCGAACGCTTCAAGAAATTCGCCGCAGAGCTTTGCGGCTGCCGCGTAGTTTTTTATCTCGCACAGGCACTCGCCGTCGAGCACCATGGACAATTCCCGAACCTCGCCTTTCCCCTTGGCGGCGACGGCGAAGGCCTGGTGGGCGGCTTCGAAGTTCTTCAACTCCATGTGGCTCCGGCCCAGGTAGTGACTGCCGCGGGCCGCTTCCGGGGCGTCCGGGAATTTCTCCAGGGCCGCGGTTTCTGCCGTAATCGTCGCTTCGTAGTCTTCGAGCCGGAACTGGCACTCGCCGATGCGGTAATAGGCAGTGGCGATACGTTCGTCGTCTGGATGGCTTTCGAGGAACTCCGTGAAGGCGTCAACAGCCCCGAAGTAGTCGTCGAAAGCGAGCTGGCCCTGCGCAAAATTGAAATCTTCCGTGGCGTCTGCCAGCGATGACAGCGGCACGGCGACGCAAAACAGAATGGTGAGAAGGGCGCGGCTGGTCATAGGCGGTCTCCCGGTTCAGAGGCGGCATCGTTTGCGGTTATTGGATGTTCGGACGCGGCTCGAGGTTCCAGGAATGAGTCAATTTAGAAAGATATTACCAGCGCTCCGATTTTCAACTACCGCATTAGTCGTGCCGGAACGGTAATTTCTGCGCTACCACCGAATAAGACGATCGCTGGGTTTTTGGCCCGACACTCCGTAAGTAGACTAAAAGCGTACTAAACAGTATATTGTAACCATTTACAACGGAACCACGCAACTGGGACGGTTGTCTCTTTCACATGTGCCCACACCGAACATTGCAAATCGCTTGTCTGACCCTGACCCTGACCCTGACCCTGACCCTGGCGCTGACGGTGCCTGCTCAGACCCCGGAGAACAACGCTGCTGCCGATCCGGGATTGCCGCCGGCTGACGACGAGTCGACCGAGGTCACCACGATACCGATCCGCAAGTACGGGCCGAAAGACGTCAAGATTGCCCAGCTGATTCAAGGCCAGCCCCTGCGCCGGGCCTATCCCTACGCCGTCGCGACGCTGTTGCAGTCGCTCAATGAACGCACGACTGTCAAGGTCGAAACGCAACCGACGATCATTTCCTCGTTCGAAGACCCGCAGATTTTTAACTTTCCGTTCATTTATGTCAATGCTGCGGATCGACACGACTGGTTGTTCTCGCCCGCAGAAGCGGACAATTTGCGTAAGTATCTCGAGCGCGGAGGGTTCGTGTATATCGACGCCGGCATCAGCGCTGAATTCCTGCGCGGCAGTGCCCAAGCCGGGCAACACCACAGTTTCGCTGACTGGGACGCGTCACCGGAGTTGAAAGAGGCATTCAAAGAAGTGTTCCCGGAAAAAGAATTCGAGCCGCTGAACCGCAAGCATCCGATCTTCCGCTCATTCTATGAGGGACTGCCGGACGCGTCCGGTCTGCCCGATACGGTGCGTCAATTTGTCGTCAACGAGAAATGGCCGGCAGG
>CAUZJQ010000033.1:0-22549 GCA_963580095.1 Lentisphaeria bacterium
CCAGAACCTGGTCGGCCATGGCGAAGGCTTCATGGGCCCGGGTGTCGGAAGCGATCGTCGTAAACAGCAGGTCGTTCTGGACAGCGACTACAATATCGGAGTTTTCGCGGAGGTCGCACAAGGCGCTATCGGCGATTTTTCGCCGCCCATTGCCTTCGTAAGAGAACGGCATAGTCACGAAGAAAAAGGCCAGCAACTCCTCCTCGCGTACCAGCCGCGACACGATCTGGATACCGCCCGAAGCGGCACCGCGCCCGAGACAACCGACGACGATCACCATCTCCGTGTCCGCCACCAACGCCTTCAACTCGCGAATGCTGGCACCCACGGCCTTTTCGCCCAACGACGGATCGCCGCCGCAACTCTGGCCCTTCGCCCAGTCGTTACCAGCCGAGAGACAGGTCACGCCCGGCATGTTCTCGAGATCTACCGCATCGGTGTCGATGTAGGCAAACTCGAGCCACGAGGTCCCTTGGTTTGCCGCCAGGCAGCGGATTACTTTGCCGGCGCCGCCGCCGATGCCGAGGATAACTGTGCGTCCGTTGCTCATGTTGAGTGTGTCAGAATTTGATTGCTCTCTTGGCTACGTTGGCCATCCGCAATAAATCGTGTTTCATAACTTTCCATAACGGCACGGCATTGGATTTCTCCATCTCCTGCAACTGATAACCGAGGTGCAGCAGGCCGATCGGGGTGACATATCGTGGCGACTGAATTTCGTTCTCGGCACCGGTGACGTTGCCGGGCTGGCCGATCCTGGCCGGTACCGTGAAGAACGATGCGGAGAGCTCGGCGATGTGCGGGATCAGTGCGCCGCCGCCGCACAGCACGATACCGTTGCTTAGCAACTCCAGCATGCGGTGCTCGGCGAGGTCGTCACGGATGATCTGGAACAATTCCAGCAGCCGCGTCTCGATGATTGTCTGGATCGTTGATTCCTTGAATGTCCGCGGCGGATGGGCCAGCGCCGTCTGCACTTTGACATGCCGTACCCCGCCTTCCGCCCGGCGCATCGCCGAGCCATTGCTGCGCAGCAATTCCCGAGCTTTCGGAATCGGCAGCTGCAGACCGATCGAGAGGTCGTTGGCCAGCTGTTCACAACCGATCGTCACCTGACCGGAATGCATGCAACCTTCTTGGTAATACACCACGTACTCGGTCACGCCGGCACCGATATCGACAACCAGGACGCCGTTGCTCGGCTCCGCCTCGAGCGCCAGGCCGTACATGTCCGCGATCCCGGCAAACGCAATGTCGGTAGCCGGAACACCCAGCGCTTCCTCGACCAGGTTGCAGGAGGTCTGAACGCTGTTGTAGTTGCCATAGATAAAATGGATGTCCGCAGTCAGCCTACTAGCCACCATGCCCAGCGGCTGACTCATCGGCCGTTCGCCGTCGATCAGGTAGGCGCGTTGGCACGAGTTGATCGAGATCTGTTCTCTCGGCAGACGGTAGCCACGGGCATGCCGCGTTGCATCGACGATGTCCTGGTTCGTGATCTTGCGGTCCTCGGCCCGAATCGGCACTTCCCCCTGGGCGTTGACCGAGGCAATGTGTGCCCCTGTGATTGCCAGATATGCCTTGCCGATGCCGCAGCCCGTCGCTGCCTCGACGCGGGTCAGCGTGTCCGTCAGCAAATCCCTGATCAACTCGACATCCTGAATCTCGCCTTTCACGACTTTGTTGACACACGGCGTCTCGTCAATACCGATGATCGATATAGACCCGTCCCCGAGCGGATGACCGGTACACACCTTGATGGCGCTCGTGCCAATCTCGATCCCGGTCAGAACTTCTGTCGGTTTTCTTATCATCGCTTCAGCCCACTACCGCTTTCAATTGCTCGATGCTGATATCGCCATCTCGTACCACCTCTAAACTCCCGTCCCCATGCAGGCGAACCACCGTCGACGCCCGGCCGTGGCATGGACCGCCGTCAACGACAAAATCCGGAGCTGCTGCCAGATCACTCGCTGCAGTGGCTGCTTCCGTTGCCGGTGGTGCGCCCGAAATATTGGCGCTGGTTGTCACTATGGGCGTGCCCAACTCCCGCAGCACGGCCACCACAAACGCATGATCCGGCTGCCGCAGCCCGTGCGTCATGCCGTGGCTGTCCTCCACAACGATCGTCAAGGGCCCAGGCCAGAACGCCGCTGCCAGTGCTGTAAGTACCGTTGTCGGCGCCACCACCGCAGTCACTGCTGCCTGGTCGGCAATGAGGATCTGCAGCTTCCTTTGTGAGTCCCGCACTTTCATGCGGAATATCCGTTCAACACCCGAGTCGTTGCCTTGTTGGCAGACAATGCCGTAAACTGTCTCGGTCGGCACAATGCCAACCTCACCGCGCTCTAGGCGCTCGGCAACGGCACCCGCGATCATAGCCGTGTTGCCCGATGCCAGCTTGTACGTTTCCATTCAGCGACACTGCGTTAGTTGCCCAGCTCCGCCTGCAGCTCTTCGTCGGCTTGTTTCACCTTTGTGGACTGCTCCGCCACGAATTTCTCGTAGTTAGCTGCAACCGCCGTGTCACCCAATGCCAGGATGCGGGCAGCCAGAAGCGCCGCGTTCTTGGCGCCGCCGCTACCGGCACCGACCGTTGCCACTGGAATGCCGCCCGGCATCTGTACAGTCGCCAGTAGCGAGTCCAGGCCCTCGAAAGGTGCGATCGCCACTGGAATGCCAATGACCGGCAGCGACGTATGAGCAGCGACCACTCCCGCGAGATGGGCGGCGCCGCCGGCGGCGGCTATTAAAACTTTGTAGCCATTCGAGGCGGCGCTCGAAGCGAATTCCATCACTGCGTCCGGCGTACGATGTGCGGACATCACGCGGACGGTGTGGGCAATGCCAAAATCGCTGAAAACGTCAAGTGCTGTTTGCAGCTTTGGCAGGTCGGATTTGCTGCCCATGAGGAGGGCGACGACAGGTCGTGACATCGATTATATCTTCCTGGTTTCAGAGCGTTATTTGTGGGTCGGCGACTACTGCGGGCAGTTCTGAGGTCTGTTGAGAATCACTCATGCTCCCACAAGACCCCTCCCCTTTTTGGTGTCGTAAACTCACACGACAGCCGCCAAGATGACAGTAAGGTTTGTTCAATGCCGAATGGCCGCAGGACAACCCGGATGCACAGATGATCTCTGAATCCGGTGAACGACCAAATCGCCCGGTTTGAAGCGTGTCATCCGACATCTCCACCGTTAAGTGGCTGGTCCAAGTAATTTCGAATTAGGCTTTACAGGACAGCTACCGGTGACTGGGCTGACCGAGCGCTATTGTAGTTTGCAACTGTCAGGAATGCAAATCGTTCCACTTTTGATCAGTTCGAACTCTGTAACAATTCTGGTCAAATTGGGCAAATTGGGGAAACCCGGACTACTCTGAGACGACGGCGATTTGCTGAGTTCTCACCAATCTCGCTGGACGGATTCCAGCAGCAAAGTCAGCGATTAGATGTCCAGGAACGTGCTCACAGTCGACTCGGCCCGCGATGTGTTCGCCGTTGCGGACATCTTTCTCAAGAACAACTACAGACGCCTGCCCGTCGTCAAGAACGATAAGTTGATCCGGATCGTCACGTGTGGCGACGTTCTGCGCGCCGGGAAACGGTTGTGGGACGCAAAATACCAAAGCAACCCGCCTGATCCCGGCTACCTCACCGACAACATCAAGTTGCGCCTGCATCGGGCCGGCCTGCCCTTTGCCCGCAAGAAAGCGCTGTTGCAAAGGGGCAGAGCCGCAAACCTGCGTCGCAAGCTCAATCGTTGACCGGCAACGTTTTCCGCGGCCCGGTGTGCCAAAGCCCCTTGATCAGTGCCTTTTGCCTTTAGGGGGGGATTCGCCGGGTTCCGGGCATTTAGCCCCCAACACAACAAAAAAACAGCCACCCCGGGCCCGGAGGTGGCTGTCGTTATTGTTCATTTCGCCGCGGGCTGTTAGTTGAAGTTGCGCCAGTGCCGACGCCACCGGACATTCTGGTAGTCGTCGCCGATCACGCTGCGCAACTTCTTCAGCGCCCGCTTCTGAATCTGACGCACACGTTCCCGTGTCCGCCCGATATGCTTGCTGATTTCCTCCAGCGTCCGCGGCGGCTTGCCGTCGAGGCCGTAGCGCATCAGCAGAATCGTGCATTCCCGTTGCTCGAGCCCCTGCAAAAGCTGGCGCAGTCGTTCGCTCGACTCGCGTTCGTCCATCGCTTGGTCCGGCGGACAATTGGATTCGTCCTGAATCAGGCTGTTGATCTCGCCGTCTTCGCCGCGCATGATCGGATCGTGCAGAGACACGGTCTTGTTGTCCGAACGCTTGAGGCGCTTGACCACGCGCTCACTGAAGTCGAGACGCGTCGCGATCTCCGCGGTTGTCGGCTCACGACCAAGCTCTTCTGACAGCGTGTTGGCCGCCGACTTGATCTTCTTCATCTTTGTCGCCGACGCAATCGGCACTCGAATCGTCTTGTTTTTCTCGGCCAGCGCCCGGCGCATGTTCTGCTTGATCCACCACGCTGAGTAGCTGCTGAACTTCGCACCCTTCGCCGGGTCGAACTTCTCGGCCGCCCGCATCAACCCGATGTTGCCTTCGGAAATCAGGTCCTGCAGCGGCAGGCCAATGCTCTTGAAGTCGTGGGCGATCTTGACGACCAAACGGAGATTGGCAAGCACGAGCTGGTTTAGCGCTGCTTTGTCGCCCCGCTTGATACGGGCGGCGAGCTCGACCTCTTCCTCCACTGTCACCAGCGGGATGTCGCCAATATCATGCATGTAGTACCGCATTGTATCGTGACTTGCCATGTGTACTTCCTCCGTATTGAGTGCAGAGATCCCCCGAAATTCGGTGCTTGTCACCTTAAGATTCGAAAACTACCTGTTTAGTTGCAGGTTTTTTTAAAAAAAATCTCCCAACCACAGCAATGAAAACATAAACTGTTGAAAATAAGTTACTTATGAAATGGACAGGTGGTCAGAAATCGGTGGGACTGGAGAAACTCCGGAAAAACATCGTGTAACATATATAACTATCTAATTACCAATATATTATGTCATATATTAAGTCCCGGATACGGCGACGGAAGCGAAGTTCAGGCCGGCAGACCCTCGGCCAAGCAGCCGTAGATAGTTTGACGCGGTCCACAGAGGCCGCCTATAGTTGCCGAGAACCTGTCGCAAACGCAAGAATCATTTTTGAGCTGATGTCAGAAAAACGGGTCATTCAAATACCGCTGCCCGGCCGGGCCTATGACCTGGTCATCGGCGACCGCTCGCTTGCCGACGGAGATTGCTCGGAACTCCGGCCGTTCGTTGACGACCGCAGCTGCCTCATCGTTACCGATAGCAACGTTGATACACAATACGCCGCTACCACCGTCGCGCTGCTCGAAAGCGCCGGCGCCAGCCGCGTCGAGGTATCGGTCTTTGAGGCCGGCGAGGCTGCCAAGAGCCTTGCAACTTTGGCGTCGCTCTACAGCGCGGCTGTTTCCGCCAAGCTTGACCGCAAGTCGGTGATCGTGGCCCTGGGCGGTGGTGTTGTCGGTGATACCGCCGGCTTTCTTGCCGCCTCCTACATGCGCGGGATCGACCTGGTCCAGGTGCCAACGTCACTGGTGGCGCAGGTCGACAGTTCGATCGGCGGCAAGACCGGTGTCGATCTGCCCGAAGGGAAAAATCTCGTCGGTGCTTTTCATCAGCCCAGGCACGTGCTCATCGATGTCGCCACGCTGAAGACATTGAAAATGCGGGAGTTGCGTTGCGGGTTGGCGGAAGTGATTAAATACGGGGTCATTCTGGATGCCGATTTTTTCGACTTTCTGGAAGCGTCGATCGACGGACTGCTGACCGTCGATGCCGGGACCTACCGGCGTGTCGTTGAGCGAAGCTGCGAATTGAAAGTGATGATCGTTCTACAAGACGAGTTCGAGACCGGCCGCCGCGCCATCCTCAACTACGGACACACGTTCGGGCATGCGCTCGAAAAACTCACTGGCTACACGGTGTATACGCACGGTGAAGCGATCGCCATCGGCATGGGCATGGCAGTCGATCTTGGGCGCCTTTTCGAGGAGACGCCAGCACGGGCCGAGCTGGCCTGCCGGCAGGATGCTCTGTTCACCGCCGTCGGCCTGCCGACGCGCCTCGCCGGTATCGAACCGGCAGCGATCCTGGAAGCCATGGGCGGCGACAAGAAATATGTCGGTGGCCGAAACCGTTTGATTGTGCCTGCGGCAATCGGGACCGTTGAGATTATTACCGATGTGCCCGACGCGGCGATCATCGACGCGATCGCCGGCCGCTGCGACTGAACCTGTCCGTACCTGCCGGAGTCTTGTTCACCATGCAATTGTCGATCACCGAGGCCTATACGGTTCTCAATTTGCTGCCGCGCATCGGGCCGATCCGAGTGAAGACGCTGCTTCAGCATTACGCAACGCCGGCCGACATTCTGGCGGCGCCGGCATCGGAGCTGGCCAAGTTTCGCGGTATTGGCGACAGACTTGCGGGGGTCCTTGCGGGCTGGCGCCAGCACGCCGATCTCGAAGGGGAAATGCGAACGGTGCGACAGGCCGGTGTGCAGTTGATCACGCAGGGAGATACAGCCTACCCGTCGATTCTGAAAGAAATCTACGACCCACCCCTGTGCCTGTATGTGCGTGGCAACGTGGACGCGCTCAATGACGAGGTGCTGCAACAGGCTCTGGCAGTCGTCGGTACCCGACACCTGAGCAGTTACGGACAGGCGACAACCGAGCGCCTGACAGGTGCTGCGTCTCGGGCCGGCCTGACCATCGTCTCGGGCCTGGCGCGTGGTATTGATACGGCCGCGCACCGGGCGACACTGACCAGCCGCGGCTGCACGATCGCGGTACTTGGTGGCGGCTTGGCGAAAATCTATCCGCCGGAGAATGTCGATCTGGCACGCGCCATCTGTGAGAACGGCGCGGTTATCAGTGAGCAGCCGATGCGGTCTACGGTCGACCGGCGGTCGTTACCCATGCGCAACCGGATTATTTCCGGCCTGTGTTTCGGGACGCTGGTAGTCGAAGCGGCGGCGAAGAGCGGCGCGCTGATAACTGCGCAGCAAGCCCTGGAACAGGGGCGGCAGGTGTTCGCCGTACCTGGCCGGATCGATACACCGCAGGCCAAGGGCTGCCACAATCTTATCCGTGACGGCGCCAAACTCGTCGATAGTATCGATGACATTCTCGACGAGTTTCATTTTCTACCGGGGTTTGCACCTGGGCAGGTGTCGGCCGAAACCTCGTCGGCGGTTCTGGCCACGCCGTCACTGACTGCTGAGGAAGCGGCATTGGTCGACGTGTTGCGCCGCGGCGAGCGCGATATCGACAGCCTGGTGGAGGCTTTGTCACAGCCGGTGCATGCTGTGCTGCCACTGCTTACGCAGCTCGAATTGAAACATCTCATCCGCCAGTTGCCGGGGCGCCGGTACGAGTTGATTCACCGGCCGATGTGAGACCGGCGTTCAATTGACTATTAGGCCGCCGCCTTGTAAGCTGTAAGTTCTTTGCGAAAGAAGACTGCCCGGATGGCGGCCACCAATGGTATGACGGCCGGCGGGATCTAACGAACCTAGGAATGGATCAAATGGGAAAATCTTTAGTCATTGTTGAGTCACCGACCAAGGCCCGCACCCTGTCACGCATTTTGGGGGACGACGTCAATATTGTCGCATCAATCGGGCATATCCGCGATTTGCCCGAGAAACGGCTGGGTATCGATATCAAGAACGATTTTGAACCGCAATACGAAATCTCCTCGCAGCGCAAAGACGTCATGGCTGAACTCGCCAAAGCAGTCAAATCGGCGGATTCCGTCTATCTTGCAACTGACCCTGATCGGGAGGGCGAGGCGATCGCCTGGCATTTATCTGAAGTTCTGAAAGACTGCAAACCGGACCTTAAGTTTCAGCGTGTGACATTCCACGAAATCACGCGCAAAGCTGTCAAACACGCCTTCGATTCGCCGAACGAGCTCAACATGAACCTGGTCAATGCTCAGCAGGCCCGCCGCCTGCTGGACCGGATTGTCGGCTACAAGGTCAGCCCGCTGCTGTGGAACCGTGTCGAGCGCGGCACCAGTGCCGGGCGTGTGCAATCCGTGGCCCTGCGGCTGATCTGCGAGCGCCAGGTGGAGATCGACGTTTTCAAACCCAAGGAATACTGGAACCTGCTTGCCAGCTTTACCAAGAACAGCGAGACAGAGGCCGCCGCCGCTGAACCGTTCCTGGCCAAACTGCATCGGCTCAACGGTGAGAAAGTCGACATCACCAACGGTGAACAGGCCGGGGCCTACGCTGGTGACGCGGCAGGGGCCGCATACCAGGTCGCGGATGTCAGCAAGACGCCGCGCAAACGCCACGCGAGCCCGCCGTTCATCACCAGCACGCTGCAGCAGGCGGCCAGTTCCAATCTGCGCTTCAGCACTGACCAGATCATGCGCCTGGCCCAGCAATTGTACGAAGGTGTGGATACCGGCTCGGGCCCCAGCGGACTGATCACCTATATGCGTACCGATTCGTTCAATGTCGCCAGCGAAGCGCAGGAGAGCGCCCGCACCTACATATCCGAGACGTTCGGTGCCGAGTTCATTCCGCAGAAACCGAATACTTTCAAAGCTCGCAAGTCCGCCCAGGAAGCGCATGAGGCGATTCGCCCGACCGACGTCAATCTGACGCCGAAAACCGCCAAACCATTCCTGGACGATCGCCAGCACAAGCTTTACACGCTCATCTGGAACCGCTTCGTGGCCAGCCAGATGTCACCTGCCGAGACCAATCTCTACGCCATCGAGCTCGAAAACGAGAAGGGGTCAGCGAAGCACACCTATCGCTTCCGCGCCAGCGTCACCACCGTTACTTTCCAGGGATTTATGCGCATCTATAATCTCAAAGACATCGAAGGCGATGCCGATGAGGAAGTAAAACAGACCTTACCGGAGTTGGCGCAGGGCACGGGCTGCAACCTCCAGGAACTGGAGCGAGAGCAGAAATTCACCGAGCCGCCGCCGTTTTACTCGGAGGCCTCCCTGGTGCGGGCGCTCGAGGCCAACGGCATCGGACGGCCATCGACCTATGCCGGCATCGTTCGCACGATTCAGAAAAGGACCTACGTCAGCAAGGAGAAAGGCAAACTCGTACCCACGGATCTCGGCAAGACGGTCAATACCTACCTCGTCGACAAGATGCCAAAACTTTTCGAAGTAGCTTTCACAGCCCGTATGGAAGACGAGCTCGACACGGTCGAGCAAGGCAGCCTGGCCTGGAAGCAGATGATGGCGACCTTCTACGGCGACTTCTCCGAATGGCTCACCAAAGCCAAACTCGGCGAGAGCGCCGACCCCGAAGCAGTTGGACGCTTGCTCGGGGCTTTCTCCGATTCCATCGACTGGCATCCGGCTGAGAAAGTCGGACGCCGAACCTATGACGACAAAAAGTTTTACACGTCGCTGAAGCGCCAGCTCGACAACGGCAAAGTGTTCAGTGACAAGCAGTGGAAAGCGCTGTTGATCTTAGTGTTGAAGTACGAAAATCAACTCGCTGATCTGCCGGCGATGATTGGCGAACTAGATATCGGCGTCGTCGTCGAAGAATTGCGCCAGGAACTGCACGAACGTGAGGAGAAACGCGCTGCCCAGAAGCCGGACGACGAGACCCTCAAGATCTACCGGTGCCTCGACCAGGTTGTTGAGTGGGATGCACCCGTGCAGCGTGGCAAGCGCACCTACGACGACCGGGAGTTCTACCAATCTCTGGTCGAGCAGGTCGAGGCCGGCAAAACCCTGTCGCCCGCACAGCTCAAAGCCCTCAAGCGGCTGGTCGTCAAGTACCGGACGCAGCTCGCTAATTACGATGACCTGCAGGCCGCCCTCGAGCTGCCGTCCCAAGCGGAACTGGACAAGACCCGGGCGCAACTCGAGATACTTCTCGGTCTTGCCGCCGAGATCGGCGAGTTCGCACCGCCCACCGGCAAAGGCAAACGGCGTTTCGACGAACGCGAATTCGTCTCCTCCCTGGCTGAACAGTTTGAGCAGGGCGCGCAGTTGACAAATCCCCAAATATCCGCCCTTAAACGCCTGCTTATTAAGCACAAGAAAAAGATCGAGAACTTCGACGACCGCGTCGCCGGTATCGAACTGCAGCCGCCGCAGAAGAAAACCGACGTCGATTGCCCGCGCTGCGGCAACGGCAAACTTTCCGAACGCCCCGGCCGCGGCGGCGCGACCTTCTTCGGCTGCGAAACCTATCCGAAATGCAAGTACCACGTCACCAGTCTCGACGACGTCGGCAGCGAGGAATGATCTGCCGCCGGATCTGATCGTTGTCGAACGGGCGTCCTCGCCGTTTATGGCGGGATCGACGATGCCATGATCCACCAAACCGCCATCATTGACCCGCAGGCCGAACTCGGCAGCGGCGTCGCCATCGCTCCTTACACGGTGATCGCGGGACCGGTCAGCATCGGAGAGAATTGCCGCATCGGCCCGCACTGCCACATCACCGGGCACACTACAATCGGCCCTGGCACCAGTATCCATGCCGGCGCGGTCATCGGTGGCGAACCGCAGGACTACGACTACGGCGGTCAGCGCAGCTACACTGTCATTGGCGCCGACTGCCACCTGCGCGAGTATGTCACCATCCACCGTGGCGCCACCCCGGAGAGCACGACCTGTCTCGGCAACAATGTCATGGTCATGGCCTTCGGACACGTCGCCCACAACTGCCGTGTTGCGGACAATGTCGTTCTGGTCAACGGAGTCAGCCTGGCCGGCCACGTCGAGATCGGCGCCCGGGCTTTCATCAGCGCCTGTACGCGGGTGCACCAGTTTGTTCGAATCGGCGAACTGGCCATGCTCGGCAGCGATATGCATATCCGCCAGGACGTCGTGCCGTACTGCATGGTCATTGACGACGGTATTGTCGGTCCCAATGTCATCGGTTTGCGGCGGGCCGGCATCGACAGCGACGTGCGCCGTGTCCTCAAGAACGCTATACACACGTTTACCGGTGGGCAGCCACAGGCCGAAGCGCTGGCTGCTATTGAGGCGGAATCGCCCGGGCTGCCGGCCATCGAAAGTTTCGTAGCTTTCGTCCGCAGCAGCAAACGCGGTGTTCTGCGTTCCGCCGGCACTGGCCGCCGCCGCATTTGATTGGCGATTAATCGTTGTATCGTGAGGTCTGCACGCGCGCCATCGATTTCCGTCGTGTCGGCAGAGAACAATTTGGGACAGGTTGAAAAGTGCTTCGATGGCACAATGAAACCCCGGCGTATGGCCGGGCTTTTAACCCTTAGATCCCCAGATGGCCTGGCCTTTCGAATACCATGAGTGTTCCCGCGCTGGTGAGCGATGGCGTCCAAATGACACGTGCGGAGGCCCGTCCGACTGAGCACAATTTAGGGTCTCTCTAAAGGTGTCAGAATTAGGTTTTTCGGTTATTGTATCTATAGTTGTTGCCGCCGCCCCGCATTATTGGACCAGACAGGACGCTCAACTATGCGCCGTGATGAAATTCAGAGCCTGCTTGACAATATTCCGGTGACCCCGGAGAGCATGTGCTCCTATTTCTCCGATCGCCCCAGCCAGTCACGGGCCTTTCGCGTCGCCGGTGATTTGCCGCCGGAGCTGTTCGATGTTGCTCTCGACCGCGGCTATCGACGCTGCGGAGATATTTACTATCAGCAGACCTGCGAACACTGTCACCTGTGCCTGAGTTATCGGGTCCTGGTGCAGTCGTTTGTCGCGCGCCGCTCCCAGCGGCGCGTTGCCGTACGCAACCGCGACGTCGAATGGCGTGTTGTCGAGCCCGTTCTGACCAGTGAGAAAGAGGCGCTCTATTTGCGCTATCAACACAGCCAGCATTACGTCAAGGACATTGCCCGGCCTGACGCCGAGCGCTTTGCCAACGCCGGGTATGACGAGGTATCGCTACTCGACACTTTGGAGTTTCAAATGTACACCAACCCCGGCAGTACACGCGAACTGCAACTTCATTGCGATGGGCAGCTGCTGGGCTTCGGCACCCTCGACCTTTCGGCCAACACCGTCTCCGCCGTCTATTTTGTTTTCGACCCCGATCACGCCCGCCGCAGCCTCGGCACCTTGGCGATTCTTGCCGGCCTCGATTGGGCCAGGGAACGGGAGATTCAGTATTATTACCTCGGCTTCTATATTCCGGGCCACCCCAAAATGGATTATAAGCGCCACTTCATGCCCGCCGAAATCCGTGACCCCGTAACGGGCAGGTGGGTCGGCGCCCCGTACGCCGAGATCGCTGCGCTCGCAGACTGATAGTATGCAAACCGGGTCATTCTCCGCCGCAATCGATACATCCTCCGTCATTGCCGGCTTCGTTGTGGCCGATGCGGCTGGAACCGTGCGTGTCGCCATGCAGTCGGGCTGTACCGGTCGGGATTCTGCCGGGTTGCTTGCTGAGCTTCTGGAGCATCTGCAGGGCGCTGGCCTGGGCCTGTCGGACATTGGCCGCTGGACCGTTGGCATGGGGCCGGGCAGTTTTACCGGCATCCGCATTGCCGGCGCGTTGGTGAAAGGCATCTGCAACGGCACTGGCGCCGCTTGCCGTGGATTGCCGAGCAGTTTGGCAATGGCCGCCATGGCGACACCGGCGTCCGGTGATCGGGTGCACGTCCTGCACGATGGCCGCCGCGGTGATGCCTTGGTCAGCGCCTGGCATTTCGATGAAGTTCTGCAGCCTGCCTCACCTGCCGCAGCGGTACCCGCCGTCGAACTCGACGCAGATGCAGCCGACTTGTTTGTTTGCCTGGAAGCCGATCCGGTCACGACTCTGCTGCCGCCGCCGGTGGCAGCGCGGACACGGGTTCTGCCGCATATCGATGCCGCCTGCCTGGTGGCGCCGGCTGGCCAGCCCTGGCCCGCAGATGGGCCCGATAGCGATCGCGGCTTTGAGCCCGTTTATGTACGGCCACCGGTGTTCGTGCCGCCGCGGTCGCCACAGATTCCGGATGGCCTGCAGAAACTATTGGACGGCGACGGGTAGATCGGACATAAATCCTTTTTTCTGCCGATCCATCGACCAGATTGGCGTCCTGCTCGTGATCATCCCGGCTCGCGGCGCAGCCGAATCCAGCCGGTCGCTTCGCCGCACTGACCGGGTTGCAATTCGCCAAGCAGCGGATCGGCATGGATGCAGCAGATGCTTTCGTGGCAATTGCCGCCAACGCCATCGGCAGTCTCGAAACCATGCGCCAGGTGCCAACGCCCGCACCGGGAGGCAACGCGGATTTCGCTGACGTCGCCCGTCGGTCGTGGCCCGGCCATGTTGCCGTAAAAGTGGCAGCCCCCCGGGTAGACGCGCTCGACCTGATCGGCACGGAACGCTTTCGGGCTTCCGCCGGCGACGAAACATGTACGCTCGAGTGCGGGATCACGAAAATCGGGAGCAGCCGCCAGTTGCACGCAAACGGGCGCTCGGGTCCGCGGCCAGACACGGTCGCTCAAGTTGGTGACCTGCAGCCGCAGATCGACACCGTCATCGCGACTGGTCGCGGTCGCCAGGACAGAGCAGTGGCCGGGTTTCTCAAAACAAGACCGCCAGCCGCCGTCCGCATCGTATTGCCAACGAAGGTCCGTGAATTCCCGCAACAGAAACCACTCTGTCTCGTTGTCGTCGGAGAAAACGCCCTCCGGCAGCCAGATATCGATGAAGTTGCGCTCTGTCACCCACATATCCAACTGCAGCGCGTGTGCCGGACGCACGGCGAGATCGCCCGGAAAGCCAGGTTTGAAAATTACATCTGCCATGCAGAGAAAGTCTCCTTCGTGCGGCGAGCATCGAGCTTGTCGGCATCGGTCGGGCCGGTGTGTTTCCCATTCATAGGAAGTGCGGCCATTGCCGATTGCGCAGCCTCGTCGCTCAAATGATGATAGTGCCGAGTCATCGCAGGGGAACCATGTCCGATTAGTTTCTGAACGGTTGATAGCGGGACACCCGCATTTGCGCAGAACGATACGAACGAATGCCGGAGCGAGTGAAACCCAAACAGCATACAGTGGAACGCAACTGCCGCACATCGCATCCCATTGCAGTAGTCAAACAATCCGGCATCTTAATCTGAATCTCAACGATATCAATATTGCACAAAGAAAAATGATCGTCGCCAACACCGCCCCTGTGACTACAAACCGGTAAAACAGCGCGACGCCGCGCGACAGGCCGTTATCGAGGGTGCCGGAGTTGTTGAACAGCAGTTCCAGGCGCAGCAGCGTCAGTGTGTGGGAATGTGATTCGACGGTCTGTTGTATGATAATGAGCGCAGCGGCCAGGGCTGGAACGCCGGCGAGGTAGAAATACATCCCGTGCGTGACTTTCGCGGCTGCCGCTTCCTGGCTGCCCTTGAGATATTCGGCCAGGAGGCCGACGACTTTGGCGAACTCGAAGAGAAAGGCAAGGGTGACGAGGACCCACAGCATGGCGTTGCAGGCGAGGTAGAGGCTGGTGGCGACGTGCTGGTACCACAGGGCTCCCGGCTGCAGTGCCGACATGAGGACGGCGGTGCCAATCAGGCGGGTCCGCGCGGTCACCCATTTTTTCGGTTGATTCGGCAGGGTCGGGGGCAATTGCAGGGCGGTCCAGGCGAGCCAGATCGCCGGCAGCACGACGATGAGGCTGAGGTTGTTCATCAGGTTTCTGCCGGCGCCGGGCCACAGCAGCAGCACCGCCAGGGCAACCAGGCCGTAGAGCAGGGCGTCGAGGCAGCGCAGCAGGCGGACGTCTTCGGCGGTGGATGCGGGCGTGGCGTTCACCGGGTCTCAGGGGTTACCGGGGAAGTTTTTCACATGTCTCCATGGCCTGCGCGTCAACCTTGGGCGGCAGACCGGCAAGCCTCATTAGGAGACCAGCAGGCCGGACACACCCTCTTCGATGACCAGCGTGATATAGTCGTCGCCGTTCATCAGCATGTCGAGCTCCTCGGGCTCGTCGTATTCCATCTGGAAAAACCAGCCGTCCTTGTAAGCGGAGATGAAAATATCATTGGGGTTGGCGGCGAGGGCGTCGTTGATCTGCAGGATACGTCCGGTGAGCGGCGCATAGACGTCGATCAGGTGGGATTTAGTATGCAGCGACATGCACGCCGTTTCGATTTCGAGCTCGTCCCCGACCCGCGGCAGATCGACACTCTCGAAATGCTTGATCTCCTCATGAACATCCTCCGTCATGCCGACGTAGGCGGTCTGTTCCTCCAGTCGCACCCAAATATGATGACGGGAGTATTTCAGGTCGGGTGGGTGATGCATGGATCAAAAGGCTCCAATTGAAATTGTGAAAATGAGAGTGATATTCTATCGTCTGAAAATGTCATCATATCGGCATCGCCATTTCTCCCGTTGCCGGGCGCCGCGGTCGTATCAGCGCGACGTGTTGCGGGAAGCGGTGCGACGTTCGAAAAAACCCCGTCGTCTTCAGCACAGCACAGCACAGCACAGCACAGCTTAGCGCACCATTTGGTGGCGTCAACAACCGTGCTAAAAGAATTCCGCACTGGCTGCTCACGGACGCTGCTGAGAAGGATCTGACCTATGGCCAGTGGCATGAAATATCTGATCCGCACGCCGGAAGACAAGGAATACGGCCCCGTCGATCAGGACACCTTGGTTCAATGGGCCCGAAGCGGTCGAATTCCGCCTCAGAGCCAGATTCGCAACACGTTGATGAGCAACTGGAGCGACGCCAAGGATGCCGGCTTTCTCAAGGACATCATGCCGACCGAGGTAGCCAAGGATGCCAAGGGGGGCAAAAGCAAGTGGGCAACCTTTGTTAAGGAGGATCAGAAGCTGCCATCGGCAGCCGGAACGAAAGCGCTGCATGCCAGCGGCAGGTTTCTGTACACGCCGGCGAATACCGGGTTGCGGTTCGGCGCTTGGCTGTTCGACATGGCGATCGTCGGAGCGGTGATGTTTCTGATTTTCCTTGGCGGTGCCGCGGCGGCGGAACGCACGGGCGATGCGGATCAGGCGTTCCTGGTGACGACGTCCGCGATGGTTTTTGTGGGCCTGATCTATTACGTGTTCACCATGGGGTTCACGGCGCAGACGCTGGGGCAGCGGTTTTGGGGTATCATGATAATCCGCGCCGACGGTGAACCGGTGTTTCTGGCGCGCACGTTCCTGTTCACAATTCTCTACTACATATTTTTTTGGTCGACGATTGTTTTCACGTTCGTGATACCGTCCAAACGTGCCATCCACGACATGCTCAGCGGTATTCGTGTTGTGCGTATCGCCGTGCGGGATTGATCGCGTGGGCTCCAAGCGCCGACTTTCGCTGACCCTGGTGCGGTACATCTCCCGAGAGTTCATCACAATCCTGATGCTGTGCATCGTTGTGCTGCTCGCTTTCTTCCTCGTCGCTGCCATTTTCGACGACCTTGAAGACCTCCTTGATGCCCACGCCCCGGTGCTCGACATCATCCGTTACTTCGCTTTGTGCCTGCCGAGCTACCTGGCAGATGCTATTCCGGTGTCATTGCTGCTCACCACCACCTTTGTTTTGGCGCGGTTGTGCCGCCACAACGAGATGGCCGCGCTACGCGCCAGTGGTGTCTCGATCCTGATGATTACGTTGCCCATCTGGATCATTGCCGGCCTCTGCGCCTGCCTGCAGTTCACCGTTGCCGAATGGCTGGCACCGATCAGCCTGCATCGCGCCACCGCGCAGAAAGAGGCGCTGCAGGGAAAGCACAGTGACACTGACTGGCGGTCGACGATTGCCTACCGCAACCGCCATGGCCGCCGGGACTGGCTGTTCGAGGACTTCAGCCCGAGCGCCGCCAGTCGCGGGGTGCGTGTCAGCCAATATCGCGAGGACGGCACAATCGACTGGGAGCTGCGCGCCGCTGCCGCCGTGTACCGTGACGCCTGGATCTTTGACGACGCCGTCATCCACCGCTTCGGCAATACCGGCGACATCCTGCTCGGACCGCCGGAACGTCACGAGTTGTACCGTAATCAGACACTTCTCGAAAACCCCGAGCACATCGGCTTCAGCTTCCACCTGCAACTGCCCGACGAACTCACCACCCTGGAAATCCGCGAGATCCTGCTCGGCCGCGGCGACCAACTGTCGACAGCCACCCTCAATATCCTGAAAACCCATCTGTATCGTGGCCTGTTCATGCCGTTGGCTTGCATTCTTGCCGTCGTTCTCGGCGTGCCATTGGCGGTTACTACAGAACGCGGCACCGCCATGCGCGGTTTTGTCGTTGCACTCGGGATCATGGTCTTTTATTTTGTATCCAATGAAATATGTATGGCCTTGGCGAAGAACCAGACCATCGCGCCGCTGCCGGCCGCTTTCGCAGCACCGGTGATCTTTCTCGGCTGGGGCATTTTCGCCCTTAGCCGGATCCGTTGAAACCGACAATGCCGAACGCCGAACGCCGCCCCGAAGCCATCCAGGATCCAGCACTTCAACCGGCACAGCCGTAGGCGACGACGGCCCAGCATCCCAATCCACCTGAACCCCCCGTCCCATGGCCAAGCTCGATCCAGCTAAATTCCGCAGGCTCTCGGCCCGCGATCTCGCCGACATCGAACACCGCTTTGCCGACCGGCAAACCCGGGCGGTCGCCGAGGGCGGCGCCCAGTCCCGGGCCCGGCGCCGTGTCGTTCGGCGAATCCTCTGCTGGTTTGCCGTCCTGCTTGCCGTCGCCTGCTACATCAGCGCCACCCGCAGCCGGCCGCTCTTCGAAGCCGCGGCGCCACCGCAGACCGAGCCGATCGCCATGCTCGGCGACTCTGCTCGCCTGCCCCCTGGGTTCACCGAAGTGCAGGCCTGGCTGGCGGATTTAGAATTCCTCGCCGCCGGCAGCCAGCTCGCCGCCGACACCCAGATCGACTATGCCGGCCGCAACCTGCTCCCGGTCGGGGTAGCTAATACAGTAGGCATCGAGATGCGCCTTATCCCGCCCGGCACCTTTGTTATGGGCAGTCCGGAGACCGAGACCGGCCGAGGCACCGACGAACCGGCGCATGTCCGCGCCATACAGGCACCGTTTTACATGGGCACTACCGAAATCACCCAGGGACAGTGGAAAACCGTCATGGCGTCAAAATCCAACCCATCGTGGTATAAATCTTATGGAGACGCGTATCCTGTAGAGGAGGTTACCTGGGATATGTGCGTCGAGTTCTGCGAGCAACTCTGCAAACTCGAGGGCCTGCCCGCTGGTACCTACCGACTACCCAATGAACACGAGTGGGAATATGCCTGCCGCGCCGGTACTCAGTCACGGTTCTGCTGTGGTGACTCCTGGCGCACTTTACGGTTGTTTGCTGACTTCAAGGAAAGCAGCCCCCGCGGCACCAGCGCTGTCGGCCGCCTCCGCCCCAATGCCTGGGGCCTCCACGACATGCACGGCAACGTCTGGGAATGGTGTGGTGATCGCTTTTACGACTACCGGCGTCCAACGGCTATCGACTTGCAAAAGCGCAGCATCCGCGGCGGCCACTGGCATCTCACTGCTAACGACTGTCGTGCCGCCAGCCGCTATCGGCTGCCGCCCGATTCACACGGCAACGTCTGCGGCTTCCGCATCGTCCGCGAGCTCACGGATGTCCAGAATCTCGAAGGCCTGCCAGCCTCGGAGTTATAAGAACCGTCCATCACGTATGATCCGGCATGCGACCCTACCCACCGCACCTGCAGGTCACAGCCCATGGGAGGCGCCCAACCTGCATCTACTAAAGAGAGATCCCATCATGTACCAACTCGTCCTTTTCGATTTCGACGGCACCCTCACCACCCCGGGCGCCATCGATTTCGCTGCCATCCGCCACGACATCCAATGTCACCCGGAGATGGATATCCTGGCCTTCATCGATACCCTCGATGCCCCGTCGCGCGTTGTCGCGGACGCCACCGTCGATCGCTATGAACAGGTCGCTGCGGCCCGGGCCCGGCCCAACGACCATGCCGAGGACGTGCTGCAGCAGCTTGCCGGCTACGGGGTTGCCGCCGGCATTATCACCCGTAACAATCGTCGCGGTCTCGAGCGTTCCCTGGAGAATTTCCCGGTGCTGTCTGTGGACCATTTCGACGTCATCATTACGCGCGACGACGCGCTGCCGCCGAAACCCGACCCCGCCGCTGTTTTTGCCGCGGCCGAGCGCACCGGTACCGACTTGCAGAATGTGATGATGGTCGGCGACTATCTGTTCGATATCGCATGCGGCCGCGCCGCCGGCGTTACCACCGTCTGGCTGCAGTCCGAGCATTGGACCCCGGACGCCGCTGCACCGCCTGATCACACCGTCCTGTCCCTCGCGGAGCTGCCGCCCCTGGTGCTGGGCGATCCGTAGACCTGTGCAAGATTGACACACCCCGGGCGGGGACGAAATCGCGGTGGATAGGCCTTTGAATTCCTACAATATTCCCGTCCCTGGCGCCCCCGGCTCAACACACCTGACTCGCAATCGCACCAAAATGAACTACCCTGTTTCAGGCCTGTAACCAGTCATTTCCTCATCAAACCCATTCCCATCCTTCCCTATGTCCGCTACCACGCTCATAGCCGGCGGCCGCGTCATTGATCCGGCGACGGGGTCCGACAGTGTTCGTGACCTGGCAGTGGCCGATGGCGTGTTTGTCGACCTGTCGACTGTCTCCGACGCTGAAACTGTCGACCGTGTCGACGCTGCCGGCCTCGTGGTTTGTCCCGGCTTCGTCGATATCCACGTCCATTTCCGCGAACCGGGTGGGGAGCACAAGGAGGACATTGCCAGCGGTACCGCCGTCGCTGCGGCTGGTGGCTTTACGACAGTGGTCGTCATGCCCAACACAATTCCGCCAATCGACAGCCTCGACGCCGTCCGCGACCAGCAGCAGCGGATTGACCAGGACGCCGTTGTCCACACCCTTGTTACCGCTTGCCTGACGCGTGACAGGGCCGGTCGGGAACTTGCCAATCTCCGCGCCCTGGCAGGCTCCGGCATCGTTGCTTTTACCGACGACGGGAATTGTGTGCAGGAGTTCGACCGCATGCTCGAGGCCGCCGTGATTGCAGCCGATACCGGCATCCCCATCGTCGATCACTGCGAAGACGAGGCCGTCATGGCCGGCGGTGTCATGCGCCGGAGTGCTGCGGCCGAGGCCATGCGTGTCCCTGGCATGCCGCCGGAGACCGAGAGCAACATGGTGGCGCGCAACATCGAAATTTCCCGGCGCACCGGCGCGCGCCTGCACATGCAGCATGTCAGCACCGCGGCTTCTGTCGAGCACGTGCGATGCGCCAAAGCCGAGAGCCTACCGGTCACTTGCGAAGTTACGCCGCACCATCTCGCTTTCACTGTGGACCATGTGCCGACACTCGGGGTTGGTGCGAAGATGAATCCACCACTCGGCACCGAAGACGACCGCCAGGCGTTACTGGCTGGTTTGGCTGCGGGTACGATCGACGCCATCGGCACCGATCACGCGCCGCACGCCGCCTGGGAGAAGGCTGGAGATTTCGTGAGTGCCCCGTTCGGTGTACTTGGACTGGAGACAGCGTTGCCCGCGTGCCTTTCGGTGCTTTGCGATGCCGGCATCATCGACCTGCCGCAGCTCGTTCACCTCATGACTTACGGCCCGGCTCGGGTGCTCGGGCTCGACGCCGGTACTCTGGCGCAGGGGGCGGTAGCAGACCTAACCGTGTTCGATCCGTCGCAGGAGGTAACGATCGATGTGACCGCCAGCCGTTCGAAATCGCGCAACAGTCCGTTCCATGGCTGCCGGCTGCGGGGCGTCGTGAGGCGGACCATGTGCGCGGGCGCCTGGGTATACCGGGGTGAATGCAATGATCTTTGATGATTGATGATGGTCCGTCGTCGCCGGTGCTATGTACCGGGTTAATTGGTGGATTCTGCGTTCTCTGTTTTGCTTTTACACACGGTCATTTTTTTCCTTGCCGTTTTGTGTGTTAGAGCGTTCAACGTCCTCGCCCCCAATCCGAGCGTGCTGCAAAACGGGCGAAAGTTTTTTTGTTCAGGTACGAAATTAGGAAAAAATCAGCCGGGCACCCGACCGGTTAACGCCCCTTCGCGAGGCAATAAAAAAGATGCCTAAATCGCTTGCAATTAGCCCCTTGTAGGCTAATTTAGCGCCGATTTTTAAAGACGCATCGGGTGCGTTTTCTCACTCGCGTGTTTTTTGAAAATCCTACCTAAATCCTGTGTTGAAAGGGGGTTACAAATTTCTCGCAGGTTGCCTGCTGTTCTTTTTGGGGAAGCTGTTTAGATCGATGCGCTATGCCGCACTTATTCCACGCAATCACTGTTAAAACCGGAGGATGTTCCATGTCTATGCGGGGCACCGACAACACCGTAACCTATTGGCCCAAACGGATTTCACTGCTGGCACTTGGGTTGATGCTGACCCTGGCCGCGCACCCAACCAGTGCCGCTTCGGATGCCGAACTGGCCGTCGCCAAAGAAGCTCGCGCCGCACGAGCGGCTGCGAAAGCATCCAATGGAAGCGTGAAGAAATTGGAACGTCAGCTTCAGAAAACACAGGAAGCCGAGACCGCTGCCAAGGCCGCAGTCGCCACTGCCCGCAGTGAAGCCAATGCCGCGGCTGCTGAAGAGAAAGCCGCCAGTGGATTCGCCGGGGTTTTCGGTGCGGACCCGCAGAAAAAGCTCACCCGCGCCGAAGCCAAGCAGGCCGATCTGGCGAACCGCGCAAGCTCCCTCTCCTCCGACCTGACAGCTGCCCGCCTCGCCGACACGCAGGCCAGAGGAAGGCTAGCCAGTGCCGAGAGCGCTCACAGCGAAATAGTCGGTGCCCGCCAACGTGCTGCCGATGCCGAGAAGGCGGAGGCTGCCAAAGCCAAAGGCACCCGGAAGGCTTATGAAACGGCGCTCGCGGATCACGATCGCAAGCAGACGGAGGCTGTTCGCCTCAGCGCCGACGCTGATCAACTGACCAGCCGTATCGCCGCGCTTGAAGCTCTCGAAGGCGGTGCCAGGCAGCAGGTCACAGGCGCCACCACCGCAGCCACTGCTGCTGCTGAAAGCGAAGACAGGGCCGCCCGCCGCGCCAGCATCAAAGCGTTGCGCAAGGCCGAACGCGACTTCCTGGCCATTACCAAGGAACTCACGGCCAAGCGCAAGAAGGTTGGCAAAGTCACCGCCATCGCCGAGCGTGCCCAGCAGAGTGCCGCCGGTGCCGCCAGCGTCCTGGCTGCAGCCGAAACCGCCTATAGTCCTTACGAAGCCGCCGACCGCGCCGCTACCGAAGAGGCCGCTGCGATAAAAGCACAGCAGCGGCAGGAACGTGAGGACCTCGCCGCCGCCCGTAAACAGGTGAAGGCCGAACAGGACCGGATCGCTCGCCAGAAACGCGACGTAGCCCGCGCCCAGGCCGCCGAGGCACGTCAACAGGCCAAGGAAGCCAAGGCCGAGACACGTCAACAGGCCGAGAAAGCCAAGGCCGAGACACGTCAACAGGCCGAGAAAGCCGAGGCTGAGGCACGCCAGCAGGCTGAAAAAGCCAAGGCGGAAGCCGATCGCCTCGCGCATGCTAAAAAGGA
>CAUZJQ010000034.1:0-22543 GCA_963580095.1 Lentisphaeria bacterium
GCAGCAATCTCGAGGCATTGGCCTGCATTTTCCCGATCAGCAGCGTCAAGGTCTACGACATGCATCGACAAGTGGCGGACCAGTTCGCCGCAGACATGGCACCGGTCGTCGGTGCCGAGATCGAAGTGGTGGACACGCCCGAGCAGGCAGTCGTCGATCTCGACCTGGTCGTCACCAGTGGTCCGATCCTCAAGCACCCACAACCAGTCATCGAAGCCGACTGGCTCGCCCCGGGCGCTTTCGCCAGCCCCGTTGACTTCGATTCCTACTGGCAGGGCCCCGCCCTGCAGCAAGCCGACAAAGTGGCGACCGATGATCTCGCGCAAATGGAATACTATCGCAGCGAAGGCTATTTCGGAGAGACTCCGCAACCATACGCCGACCTTGGCGAGATTGTCGCCGGTCGCAAGCGCGGACGCGAACGCGACGACGAGCGCATCATCAGCATCAATCTCGGCATCGCCCTGGAAGACATGGCAACTGCCATTCGAATCTACCGGCGCGCGATGGAAACCAAGGTCGGGACGCAACTGCCGCTGTGATGGAGCAGACGGATCGCCACCGGTGCTTGCATAACAACTACACCAACCCTATCTTCCCCGTTACCCCGCCGCACCCCGGCTTGGCGGATCGGATTGCTGACGCAAAACATAGCGCGGCAGATCAGGGATAGCAGATCATGGGAAAGTTCATCGGATGGATACTAGCCGTTTTTGCGATCGCCATGTACTTGAGTATATCCTCGGCCACAAAGAAGAAAATCGCCGCAGAGCAAACGCTGGTTGACAATGACATAGACGGTAAGAAAAAACGGTCCAAGAAAAAGCTGGACAAACACCGGGCCGAGCTCCAAGAGATTAAACTATTGTTGGCCGACGAGATTTCCACAACGACTGAGCTGCAGGCAGCATCCGATCAACTGAAGGCGGACTTCGCCGCCCTCAGGGCCAGCAACGAAGAGTTGACCGGACGCAAAGGCGAACTCGAGATCCAGAAAGAGCAGCTAAAGAGCAACCAGATCGACGGCAAACAGAAGCTGGCAGAAGTGAGTTCTTCGATCGCGCACACCGAGAAAAATGTCGGCAAACTGCGCCAGGGAATCAAGTCGGTGACACCAAAAGAATAGATTCGTCGCTATGGCATCGATCAAACCAAGGATCCCGGCCGCCGGGAAGCGGGATAATAAGTCATCGGTGGCGATAACATTCGCAGCACTGGGCTGGCTGCTGTTCCTGTTCTTGTGCTGGAAATGCACCAGCACGCTGTCCTATAGGCGGGCGGAAATCGCGTCAATCGGGGTGACTCACGTCGAGCTCCACAAAGCACTGCAGTCAAGGATCGACAAACAGAATTCGCAAGTGAACAGGATCAAGCTCAAAACCGGTACCGGTATCAACGACAACAACACTGAGCAGGCCAAGCTGATTGGGATAAACAACGCGCTGAAGCCGCAGCTTGAAACTGCCAAGGCCGAGGTCGCCGAACTCGAGACCGAAGTGGCGACTCGGGAAGAGGAAATCAACGGCGCTCGGGATTCCCTGGCCGTTTCCAACGAGGACATCAAAGGCCTCGAAACGAAGCTCACCGAACTGCTTCAGGAAAAGGAGAAACTCATCGACGATTATAAGCGCCGGTACGTGGAGATGAAGGCGGTCTACGAAGAAAAAAGCAGGGAGGAAGACGCGATGCAGCTCGGTCACTTCTGGTCTTCGCACCGCCACACACCATTCGCACCGGCCGCCGCGTTCTTCGCCGGCGAGAAGCTTTACCAGACCGAGGACTTTCCGTTCGCGGCAAAATACTACGGAGAAATCCTGCGGCGCTATCCCAAATCGGGATACGCCTCCTACGCCATCGAACGCATCGAGCAGCTCAACAAACAACAGCTGTACCAGCCGCAGGAAATTGGATTCCATCCCTGGCGCATTCTCAGCATCATCGAAAATCCGTGACCAAGCCACGGGCCCCCCGCAACCGTACGATCGTTCTCAGCGCCGCTGACCACGAGCGACTGAAGCCGCGGCTGCGAACTGCACAAAGTCGTTTCGAGCTGGATGAAATCCGTAACCGCACGATCTGCGGCGACACCCTCGAAGCTCTCGATGCGCTGCCGGATGCCTCCATCGATCTGCTCTTCGCCGATCCGCCGTACAACCTCGACAAGACTTTCAACACCCGACGCACCAAAGCCGTCGATACAGAAACCTACAGCGCCTGGCTGGATAGCTGGATGGCGAAACTGCCGCGGCTCATGAAACCAAACGGCAGCCTGTACTTCTGCGGAGACTGGCGCTCGTCTACCTCGATCCAGACCGTCGCCGAGCGCTATTTCAAAGTGCAAAACCGTATCGCCTGGGAACGTGACAAGGGGCGCGGGGCGAAGGCCAATTGGAAAAGCACCTGTGAAGACATCTGGTTCTGCACGATGTCCAAGTCATGGACATTCAACGTCGACGACGTGAAGCTGCGTCGACGTGTCATCGCCCCATACACCGACAGCGACGGCAAGCCCAAGGACTGGCAGCAGTCGGACGCCGGCAATTATCGCCTGACGCATCCATCCAACCTCTGGACTGACCTCACCGTGCCCTTCTGGTCGATGCCGGAAAACACTGATCACCCGACGCAGAAACCGGAGAAGCTTCTGGCCCGGATAATTCTCGCCAGCTCGAATCCAGAGAATGTCGTCTTCGATCCGTTTCTGGGTTGCGGAACAACATCGGTAGCGGCGAAGAAACTGGGCCGCGATTACATCGGCGTGGAGATTGACGAGACCTATTGTCTACTGGCCGAGCATCGCCTCGAGCTGGCGGAATCCGACCGCAACATCCAGGGCTACGAAGACGGGGTGTTCCGGGAACGAAATTCCTGAATACCACGAACCGCCGGGCTGGTGATTCACGAGGTCTGGAAAACGCCCTATTCTCCGGCCGACCGCTGCTGCTTGAAGAATTTCTGCAGCAGTGCCAGGCATTCCTCCTGCAACACACCGGAGACCACCGGCACATTGTGCAGCATACCGCTGAATCCGGTGATATCGACGGCACTGCCGGCAGCGCCGCTGCGCGGATCGGTGACACCGAAAACCAGGCGGCCCAGGCGGGTATTCACGGCGGCACCGGCACACATCGCACACGGCTCCTTGGTCACGTACATCGTCGCTTCGACCAAGCGCCAGTCCTGCAACTCCGCCGACGCCTGGGTGATCGCCAGGATCTCCGCGTGTGCCGTGGCGTCATTGAGCAGCTCGACCTGGTTATAGGCCCGCGCAATGACCTGGCCGTCGTGCACGATCACTGCACCCACCGGCACTTCCTCCGCTTCGAAGGCTTTCTCGGCCTCGCGAAGCGCCATGCGCATATAGGTTTCATCATCTGGGGAAAGCAGGTTCATGGAGGAAGGTAACCTGTTTTCGCAGCGCCGGCAATACTCTGGCAGCTGGCGTTCGACGAGCGCGCCTTCTTTCACCGCGACCTTCACCGAAAGTCCCGGCTCTTCGTCTTTGGCGGCCGGCAGGCGCAGAGCTGTAACTCTCTGAAGTCAAGCGATCGACAGGGGGGCGCAATGGATGCCGCCACTCGTACTGGTCATCGGCATCGACAATCGCCGGGGCAGACGGGGACAAGGGAGTGAACGGCATCGATGCCGCCGTGCTGGCCGGCCCTCGTGGATGGCGTGAGCTGATCGCGCCGGCTATTTACAGACAGCGAACAACTACGGTTCCAGATGGATCGACTTCAGGTAAGCACGGCGCTTGGAATTGGACAAGATGTCCCATTCCTTGAGGAAATCCTTTTTTCCGCCGGGGCCAAATTTCTTTTCGATCCTGACCAGCACGTCAGCTGGAAAATTGATTCCCCTGTGCTCCTCCTCGTAGGCTTTCAGGTGCATGCTGATCTCGACCCAGTGCGCATCACTGCGTTCGAGCTCGAACGCCTCGAACGCCGAATCGACGATCATGTTGTCGGGGCGCTTCTCTAAATGCAACAGCGAAATGACGGAATCGTCGACCTCGAAAATCCGTTCCGGCACAAATTTCGAGGTGTAGCGCGCCGCCGCCGACAATCGGACTTCGTCGATCAGGCTCGCGGCATTGGCTTCGCCTTCGTCACTTACTAATTTGTAGCCGCCTTTGAACTGGGCGCCCTCGAGACCGAACTCGGCCACCAGCGCGCCGTCGATATAAAGCCGCAGCGACCGGGTCACGGACGCGTCGAAAACGCCGGCAACGTGCATCCACTGGCGCGATCGCGCCACAATTACGCTCGGGTATTCTTCATTTGCGCCGTTGACAAAAAAATCCACGGCTATGCCGAGAGGCACCGGTTTCAGCGATAGCCGGAAAGATTTCGTGCCCCCGGTGGACATCAGGGCCGTGCCAACCATCTCCTTGCCCGCGATCGGCTTGATCCACATTTCGACGGTTAATTTATCATCGACGCTGTTGAAGATCTCGGGATTCTCGATTGTCAGGTTGTGTCGTGGTCCAACCCTCAGTGCCCACCGCGCGGATTCCGGCACTTTTTTTGCGACGATCTCGCTATCATCGATGTCCTCGACGAACACTTCCGAAACTTTCGACTTTCCATCCGAAGTATCGGCATCCTGCATGAGGTTGAGCACGAAGAAAACGCCGGCGACAATGACCAGAACCGCCGCTGCAGCGCCGGCGGCAATCATCATGATTTTCTTCTTTTTTTCTGCGGCATCCTCGAGTTTGACGCCAGCCCGGCCCTGACCGATTTCGATGACCGGCGGTGCAGCATCCGCGCCATCGGTGTCTTGCAGCGTCACGCTGTCGCTTGGCAGCGCACTGTCCCCGTCCCCGTCCTCGGACGCCGGCGACGCCGACGCGGGATCCTCGACACGGGCGGAATCGGCACCTTCGTACTGCCTACGCTGGGCGACATTGATTACCTTGGCGCTTTCGGATAAGAACTGGTCGTCTGGCAAAAGGGATAGTCGATCGATGTCCTCCTTCGGGATCCACGGCATCAGCAGTTGAATATTGCTCAGCGGCAACCCCAGCAGTTTGGACATGCGGTGCGCCAGATTATCGCGCTTTGATTGGTCGGTATCAGCCATTTCCCTCACCTTCAATAAGTGTACGTTCGATGATTCGCATCAACATGTGCTTCCTTGGCGGATATATTAAAACCCCCGTGGTCAATTGGCAAGTCGAGGCGAGCGCGATTATGGTTCGGCTTTCTCGTTTTCGCTCTGAAGGGACGTCCCCCCACGCACCAGGCTAACCAGTTCACGGAGCACGAACTCAATGGATTTCCTCGGCGACCGTTATCTCATCGAAAGCGACACCGGCCTGCGCCTGTTTCAGTTAATCCGCGATTTGCCGATCATCGACGCCCACAACCATGCGGATGTAGCGGAAATTGCGGAAAATTGCAACTACGAGGACATCTGGCAGGTCGAGGCCGCGACCGATCACTACGTGTGGTCGATGCTGCGCAAGCGCGGCATTCCCGAACGGTTGATCACCGGCGACGCCACCCCCGAGGAGAAGTGGCTGGCCGCCGCCGCCAAGTGGGACGATCTGGCCGGCAGCCCGACGTACGAATGGGTGCATCTCGACCTGTTCCGCACGCTCGGCATCCCCGAAGTCATCCGCGAGGCCAGCGGCAAAGATATCTGGGACCGCTCGAAAGCACTGCTCCAGCAACCCGGCATGAAACCGCAGGCGCTACTCGGGCAGATGAAAGTCGAAGTCATGTGTTCCACCGACGATCCCACCGATCTGCTAGATGACCACCGGCGCCTGGCCGAAAGCGACTTGCAGACCCGCGTTTACCCGACCTATCGCCCCGATCGCGCCATGAATATTTTCAAACCCGACTGGCGCGACTACATCACGCTGCTGGAAAACCGCGTGAACGGCAAATTTAAGAAAATCGAGGACTTGCTCGACGCCCTGCGTATCACCCACGATTACTTCGCCGAGCACGGCTGCGTCGCCACCGATCACGGCGTCGAAGTGCCCTACGGCGTGGATTTCAAACGCGAGGATGCCGATGCAGCCTTCTGCAAGGCCTACAACGGTGAAGCGCTGTCGCGGCTGGAGGAAATCCAGTATATGTCCTGCATTCTCGACGCCGTCGCGGCGCTCAACAGCGAGAAAAACTGGGTCTTCCAACTCCATATCGGCGCTGTACGCAATGTCCGTAATTCGTTGTTCGACAACTACGGTTCCGACAGCGGCGGCGACCTTTCCACGCACACCATCGACATTGTCACGCCGCTGCGCGATCTACTGAATCGCTACGACGGCCGGCTCAAGGTCGTTTTGTACTGTCTCGACCCGGGTCACCAGACATCGATCACGACCCTGGCGCGCGCCTTCGGAGCGACCGTCAATGTCGGCGCCGCGTGGTGGTTCAACGACGCGCCGGCCGGCATGAAGCAGCACCTCGAATACATCGGCGAAGTCGATCTGCTGGCCAATTTCTCGGGCATGGTGTCGGACTCGCGAAAACTGGTGTCCTATGCGTCACGCCACGAGATGTTCCGTCGCGTTCTCAGTGATGTCGTCGGGCAGATGGTCGAACGGGGACGCATCCCGATGCCGGTGGCAGAACGCCTGGTAACCAGCCTGGCCTGCGAACGCACTCGTGAACTATTCGGCTTCTGAATACGGTTTTCCAGGCAGTATGCGCCCGCCGATCGCCCGGCACCCAGAGAATGATTTGCTGGACAGGACAGACTCCGGCGTAGCGGGAGGATAAGGGGGGAGACAGCAGCGAAGGGGGGATATAGGTATGAGAGGAAGTGCAGCTGCTGCCTCCCCAGAGAGTGCCCCCCCCGGGCTTTAACCCAGAGGAGAAAGGGCAGATGTGGTTGACGAATCGTGTCAAACGTTTTTTTTAACCTATTCCCAGGTTTTTGAGATTGTCGAATGTGTGTGTGTATTGGTTATATATAGCCCTACAGTAATCAGTTATGGATGAGTTAAAATTAAAAGTTGAATTGGAATTCAAGCAGCGTTACGGCACGGCTCCCGCCATTGTCACGCGCGCTCCCGGCCGTCTGGAACTGCTCGGCAATCACACCGATTATAACGAAGGATTCGTTATCAGCGGCACCCTGACCAACTCCACCTGGTTCGCCGCAGGTCCAGCCGATGACGATGTCTGCCGCATTTTTGATGCTTGTCACGACAAATACGCCGAATTCCCCTTGGCGGAGGTCGAAAAAAAGATCGCCCACGACTGGGTCAACTATCTCAAAGGCATCATGGTAGAGATGCAGCAACGCGGTGCCGTAGCAGCCGCGTTCAACGCCGTCGTCGGCACCAGCCTGCCGCTGGCGGCTGGCATGAGCAGCTCCGCCGCGCTAGAAATTTCGGCACTTTTTGCCCTCGCGCACGTATGGCAGGTAGAGTTTTCCGACGATCAATTCGCCCGCATCGGACAGGCCGCCGAAAATAATTTTGTCGGCGCCCGCACCGGACTGCTCGACCAGTTCAGCGCCATCCATGGTCGCGCTGGTCACCTGCTGATCATCGATTTCCGTACGCTCGAGATCGAGGCCATTCCGTTTCTCGATGGAGTCGTCTTCGTCGTCGCCAACACCGGTATCAAACACGATCTGTCGGAGGCCTACAACGAGCGCCGCAGCAGTTGCGAAACCGCCGCCGAACTGTTGGCAACGCAATACGACGGAGTCACGACCTTGCGCGACGTGACTGTAGCCCAGCTCGATGCGGCAAAATCGCACCTGCCCCTGAGAGTCTACCGCCGGGCAAAGCATATCGTAGGGGAGAACGCCCGCGTAAAACAGGCGCAGCAATTGCTGGCGATGGGTAACATCGAAGCATTTGGCGCGCTATTGTTCGATTCACACGACAGTTCCAGGCAGAACTTTGACAATAGCTGCCCGGAACTGGACATTCTGGTTGAGCTTGGTCGCACCCTGCCCGGTTGTCTGGGCGCCAGGCTTAGCGGCGGCGGATTCGGCGGAATCAGCATCCACCTGGTGCAAGCCGAAGCAGCAGCGACCTACTGCGAACGACTGACGACAGCATACAGCACCCGCATCGGGACGCAGCTGACGACGATGACCTGTGAGTTTGGTGGAGGCGCCGAAAGGTATGTTTGAGAGTCTGACCGACAAACTGCAGAAGACATTCCGCAATCTGACCGGCCGCGGCATTCTGAACGAGTCCAATATCGAGGAGGCCATGGGCGAAGTACGCCTGGCTCTGCTCGACGCCGATGTCAACTACGACATCGTCAAAGAATTCATCGACCAGGTGCGTCAGGAATGTCTTGGCGAAACCGTGCTCAAGCACGTCAAGCCCGGCCAGCAGGTAATCAAGATCGTCAGCGAGCGACTGGCGGAGCTCATGGGTGAAGCCAACGCCCCGCTCGATCTGCATGGCAGCCCCGCCACTATCATGATGATCGGCCTGCATGGCGGCGGCAAGACCACAACAACCGGCAAGCTCGCTGCCATGCTCCGGGACGAAGGCCGCCAAGTCCTCTTGGTCGCGGCTGATCTGTATCGCCCCGCCGCCATCGATCAGCTCGAAACTCTCGGCAGCCAACTGGGCATCCCCGTCTTCAGCGACCGCACCACCAAAGATGTCAGCGCCATCGCCGAAGCTGCCCGCAAACAAGCACGCCACGACGGCTGCGACACGATGATTGTCGACACCGCCGGCCGCCTGCAGATCGATGAACCGCTGATCGCCGAACTGGTCAAGCTCAAGAACGCCGTCCAACCCAATGAAATCCTGCTGGTGAGTGATGCCGCCCTCGGCCAGGAGGCAGTATCGGTCGCGACAGAATTCAACCACGCACTCTCCGTCACCGGTATCATCCTTACAAAGATGGACGGTGACGCCCGTGGCGGCGCCGCTCTGTCGATGCGCCGGGTCACCGGCAAGCCGATCAAGTTTATCGGTATCGGCGAGAAGCTCGAAGATCTCGAAGCCTTCCATCCGGACCGCATGGCGAACCGCATCCTCGGTATGGGTGACGTACTCAGCCTGATCGAGATGGCCGAGAAGAAAATCAGCGAGGAAGAGACCGAACATCTCGAGCAGAAGATGCTCAAGAACCAGTTCGACCTGAGCGACTTTCTCACATTGCTGCGGCAACTGCAGAATCTCGGCGGCATGGGCAAGGTTCTCGAGCTGATCCCCGGCGGAAAAAACCTTTTGGACAACGCCGATATCGACGAGAAACGCCTCAAGCACGTCGAGGCCGTGATCCAGTCGATGACACCGTATGAGCGGCAGCACCCCCAGGTGCTCGGAGCACCCTCCCGGCGACAGCGTATCGCCAAGGGTGCCGGGCGACCACTGGTCGAAGTGCAACAACTGCTCAAGCGATTCGAGACCATGCGCAGCATGATGACCAAGTCAAAGATGGGTAAGCTCGCCCGCATGTTCGGCATGGGCGACGGCGGCATGCCCGGCATGCCCGATATGCCCGGCATGCCCGGCATGGGTATGGACGACGACGATATGGATATGGGCGGTCTGGGCGGCTTCGACGGCGGCAGTGCCGGCAACAACAAGACCTTGGGCCAGAAAGCGAAAAAGGCGAAGCGCAAGAAGAAGAAGAAACGGCATTAGTGCTGGAAGTCCATTCAGTAACCGCGCGTATTTCTTATTCCGTCTTGTACTGGACGATACATGAAGCGGGCAGAGGAATGGGCGACACCACAAATCCAGGCGGTTGACGGCATCAGGGTGCAGGTTGACCTCTGGCCGCAATCCGAAATCGGAAATTCTCAGGCATGTCCGCGATTCACCCAAAAAAACTTTTCCTTCTCGATGGTATGGCGCTGGTCTACCGGGCGCACTTCGCGCTTATCCGTAACCCGAGCATGACGTCGAAAGGCATGAACACCTCGGCAGCGCTTGGTTACACAAACACCCTCGTCGACATCATACGCAGCCAGAAGCCGACGCACCTGGCGGTCGCCTTCGATACGCCGGAGCCAACCGCTCGGCACGAGGTGTTCGCGGACTACAAGGCCCACCGTGAAGCGATGCCGGAAGAACTCAGCGCCGCCCTGCCCTATGTCGACCGGATCACGGAGGGTTTCAATATCCCGATCCTGCGCTACCCCGGCTACGAGGCGGATGACGTCATCGGCACATTAGCAAGTCAGGCAGCGGCACAGGGCATTGAAACCTACATGGTGACGCCCGACAAAGACTTTGCCCAGCTCGTCAACGAGCATGTCTTTATTTACAAGCCGGGACGCATGGGGTCGAGCATCGATATCCTCGGTGTACCTGAAGTGCTGGCAAAGTGGGAAATCGAACGGATCGATCAAATCCGTGACATTCTCGGACTGCAGGGCGACCCCAGCGACAACATCCCGGGCATTCCCGGCATCGGCGAGAAAACGGCGAAAAAGCTGATCAAGCAATTCGACTCGGTCGAGAACCTGATCGCCAATACGGATCAGTTGAAAGGCAAGCAGAAAGAGAATGTCGAAAATTTTGGCGACCAGGGACTGCTCTCGAAACAACTGGTGACGATCGACTGCAACGTACCGGTCGAAGTGACACTCGATGAATTGGTGATTCGCGATCCCAATGCCGAGGCGCTGTCGACACTGTTCCGTGAGCTCGAGTTCCAGGCGCTTGGCAAACGGGTTCTCGGCAAGGCGTTCCAGGCCAGCCCGCAAACCGCGGCGGAGATGGCTGTCGGCGGCGGTGAGATGGATCTGTTCCAATTCGCCGCGAATGAAGCCGCAAACGACGAAGCAGAACCCGAAACGCCGGTGATAAAAACGATCGCCGACGTCAAGCATGACTACCAGATCGCGCAGACACCGGTAGAACGTGCGAAGCTGGTGGCGGCACTGGCCCAAAAAAAGGCGTTCGCCTTCGATCTGGAGACCAGTGCACTCGACCCGCGCAGCGCTAACCTCGTCGGTATCGCAGTCAGTTACGAGGCGCACACGGGCTGGTACATACCTGTGCCGCCGGACATCGATCAGGCGAACGAAATTCTCAAGGATTTCCTGCCGCTGTTTGCAGATTCAGCAATTGCGCTGATCGGACATAATCTGAAGTTCGACCTGACGGTGCTGCGGCAGTACGACATCACCGTGGAGGCGCGCATCATCGATACGATGCTGGCGCATGCCCTGATCGAGCCGGAGATGCGGCACAAACTGGATTTCCTGGCAGAAGCTTACCTGGGCTACAAGCCTGTCACGATCACCGAACTGGCGGGTGAGTCGATGTCGGCGGAAATCCAAATGCGCGATATCCCGGTCGAGAAAGTTGCGGAGTACGCCGCCGAGGACGCCGATGTGGCGTGGCAGCTCTGGCAACTGCTGGAGCCGCTGCTGGAGAAGAAAAATGCGCTGCGCACCTGCCATGACATCGAGAGTCCGCTGGTCTCGGTCCTGATCGATATGGAGTTGGCCGGCATCACCGTAGACACGGCAACGTTGCGCAGTTATTCCGTCGAGTTGGAGCAGGAAGCGACGGGCCTGGCCAAAACAATTTTTGACGCCGCCGGCAAGTCGTTCAATCTCGATTCGCCCAAGCAGCTTGGCCATATCCTCTTCGACGTGATGCAGCTCGAAGACAACCCGAAGAAAACCGCGACCGGCCAGTACGCCACCAATGAACAAGTGCTGTCGCGCCTGGCCTACAGGCATCCAATCATCGCCGATGTACTGAACTACCGCACGATTGCCAAGCTGAAGTCGACCTACGTCGACATGCTGCCCAATGCGGTCGATGCCAGGACGGGCCGCATACACACACATTTCCATCAGGCGGTGACGGTCACCGGTCGGATGCAGTCGGAACGGCCGAACCTGCAGAATATCCCGATCAAGACAGCGAAAGGCCGTGAGATCCGCAAGGCGTTTGTGGCGTGCGACGATGGGCATGTGCTGCTGTCGGCCGACTATTCACAGATCGAGTTGCGGGTGATCGCGGAGGTCAGCGGTGACGAGGCAATGTGCCAGGCGTTTGTCGACGGTGCCGACATTCACCAGTCCACGGCGGCGCGGGTGTACAGCGTCGGCATGGACGGGGTCACGCCGGAGATGCGGGGCAAGGCAAAAATGGTTAACTTCGGCATACCTTACGGCATCACGGCTTTCGGGCTGTCGCAGCGGTTGAACTGTCCGCGACTCGAGGCGAACGAGTTGATCGAGGAGTATTTTCGCCAATATCCACTGGTGCAGACGTACATGACCAAGACCATTGAATTTGCCCGCGAGAACGGCTTCGTCGAAACGCTGCTGGGGCGGCGACGCTATCTGCGCGACATCAATTCACGCAACGCCTCGATCCGCAACGCCGCCGAACGCAACGCCATCAACATGCCGATTCAGGGCACCGCGGCGGACATGATCAAGATCGCCATGATCAATCTGCACCGTGCACTTGCCGGGAGCGACGGCAATGCCAGGATGCTGCTGCAGGTACACGATGAGTTGGTCCTCGAAGTGCCGCGGGAAGAGATCGAGACAGTCGGTGCAATTGTCCGGCGCTGTATGTGTGAAGCACTGCCGATGGACGTGCCGATCGTCGTCGATATCGGTACCGGAAGCAATTGGCTGGATGCACATTGACATTTAACCCAACCATTGTAAAAAGTCCGTATGAACAAAGCAATTGATTCTGCCGACCTCGACGTCGACGTCGCCGCATATGAACGGGATGGCTATCTGATCGTGCCGTCGCTGTTCGGCGCCGACGAGGCGATCCGCATGAAAGCTATCGCCTACGATAATGTGGCGGCTAAAGCCAACGAGTTCGGGGTCGAGGTATGGGCTCCGAGCCGGGTGCCGGATGAAGTTTTTCGGAAGGTCATAAGGGGGCCGGGGATGGTCGCTATCCTTCGTGCTCTGATCGGACCGAACGTCGATTTTCTCAGCGTCAAACCGGTCTTCAAATCAGCAGCCGTGACCGACGCATCGCCCTGGCACCAGGACCGCCCGTACTGGGGTGGCTCGGAGAAGGTTTCCGTGTGGATCGCGCTGGATCGCGCCACGGTCGACAACGGCTGCCTCAAAGTTGTTCCGGGTTCGCACAAGATGGCGTTCTCGCACGAACGAGTCGCCACGGACGGCTTCGCGAACCTCCTCACTGATGACACCATTGCAGATCTGCCTGTTGTGTCAGCCGAACTACAACCTGGCGACGCCTTGTTCTTCAGTGACCTGACAGTTCACGCGTCCCATCCCAACCGGACTGGTGCCGATCGCTGGTCCCTCATCCCCACCTACAGGAACGCCGATGTCCCGGACGAATCGCAGTTATGGGCCGACCCAGTGCGGGTAACCGACGAAACGGGGTCATGAGCGAACTCGGAGGGCACAAATGCTGAGCAATGAGCAGGTCGAATTCTACAATCAGAACGGCTATGTCGCTGTCGAAGGCGTCTTCTCCAGCGACGAGATTGCCGCCTTGCGCGAGGTGACCGACGAGTTCGTCGAACGCTCGCGGGCAGTGTCTGAGAACGACGAAGTCTTCGACCTCGAACCCGGACACACGGCCCAAGAACCACGGCTGCGCCGAGTGAAGGCACCGACCAGCCAGCACCAAGTCTACAACAACGCCCTGCATCACGACGGAATGCTCGATATCGTGACACAACTGATCGGCGACGGCATTCGTACCAACGGCACGAAGTTGAACCTGAAACTGCCGGAATTTGGCAGCCCGGTCGAGTGGCACCAGGACTGGGCCTTCTACCCACACACCAACGATGACCTGCTGGCGATCGGTCTGTGCATCGACGACATGACACTCGAAAACGGTGCGCTGCTGGTCATCCCCGAATCACATCGCGGTCCAATCTATGATCACCATCTCGATGACTCGTTCTGCGGAGCGATCACCGATCCAACCTTTGACGACAGCACCGCGGTACCGCTCGAACTGTCTGCCGGCGGCATTTCCATCCACCACGCACGAACAATTCACGGGTCGACGCCAAACCGGTCATCGGCACCACGGAGGCTGCTGCTCTTCCAGATGGTTGCTATCGATGCGTGGCCACTCATGGGCGTGGCCGACCTGGCCGAGTTCAACAGCCACATTCTGCGCGGCGCCCCTACCAACCAGCCGCGACTGACCGATGTCCCGGTGCGTATGCCGTTGCCACCCGCCGGCTCGCCGGGTTCGATCTACGAAAATCAAACGCGCTTCAAGGACCGCAAGCTGGTTTAACACAACCAATCCCGGCGACCGCTCGCAGCCGAAGTGTATTCGTACCGCCGGAACGCAGAGTTGCGTTCTACTGATCGGGTACGGGGTTCCTCGAGTCCGATACCTTCTCGTCCGCTTTTTCCTCGTCATTGCGACGCGGTGGCGGAAAGACGATTTCGAAACCACCCATCTTCGTTTTCTTGCCAAGCAGATTCGGAGAAGTTTCTATTTCAAAACCACCGATCTTCGCTTTCTTGCCAAGCAGATTCGGACCCGTCATCGCTTCAAATCCGCGTACATGCGTTTTGTTGCCGATCTTGTCCTCGAGAAATTCAGAAATGTCTTTTTCTGCCGGTTGCGAAGGCTGGTGGGCAGAATCGGTTGTTCCCATATCGGTTGTCGGCACAGCCGTCGGTTGCATATCGGTCGACAGCATTTCAGCGGTCGGCACATCCATAGGCAGCACATCCTCGGCCGGCAGTTCATCCATAGGCAGCACATCCTCGGCCGGCAGTTCATCCATGGGAAAACCCTCGGCCGGAATTTCATCCATGGGAAAACCCTCGGCCGGCAGTTCGTCCATGGAAAAATCCTCGGGTGGTGTTTCGTCCATGGAAAAATCATCGGCCGGCAGTTCGTCCATGGGCATCTCGGCGGATGGCGTTTGAACTGTCTCGGGCGTTTGCTGGTTGGCGACCGCTACAGCTTGACGCTGTAGCGGCGTCAGTGCGGCTGGCAGCTGCCAGGCCATTCGCATCGCGATCATCTCGCGCTTCTGTCGGGCTGCCAGGTGCTCGATAGGGTTGCTGTTTTCGGCGAATTCATCTTCCACTTTCGAGCGGATTCCGGCTATCGCCTCTTCGATGTCGGCGACCAATTGCAACTGAGGGGCGCTGAGTACGTTGAGTCCACGCCGACGGAACTCTGCTGCGTCGACAATGCCGTACCGAGGACGCAGTTGAGCGTAGACATCATCGAGGTGCGCCTTCTGGCTGTCCGTCAGCAGCAGCGCTTCATGGATGCCGGGCATGGCGGACTCGGCACTGGCATCAAAGAACTGCGGCGTCGCGGCCGTGGCGGCAACGCACAGACCAAACGACAAGAAAGTATGAATACAACGGATCATTGATTCTGCGGCGGGAGGAGTCGCTGGTCGTTCGGGTTATATGCAATCTGGGACAAGGTCAACAGGCCCCAGCACTCCGAGGTAATTAACAAACGGGAACGGCAATTCAGTGATGTCTTTAAGTAAACATCTTACGATATGTCGATAACGACCTGGCCTCCCTCGACTTTCACCGGATAAGTCCGAAGATCGATACAGGCCGGCGCGCCTTTGGCCTCACCTGTAGCAATGTCGAAACGACCATTGTGCTTTGGACACTCAATGATGTTATCCATCACAAAGCCGCCGGCCAGATGCACGTTCTCATGGGTACAAAGGCCGTCACTGGCATAGTACTGGTCGTCGTTGCTGCGGTAGATCGCAAAGGTGCGGTCGCCATGATCAAAGCGTATCACATCCTCCGCCTCAATGTCTTCGGCCTGACAGACCTGAATCCAGTTTCCCATAGGTTACCTCGGGCTGGTGGCTGACTATTCCGGCATCATGGCAACGACCGGACCGGGCATTGCCGGCTTCGCTGAGCTGGGCAGTTCACGTTTGACGTAATACGTCGGATCCTTGACCTGTCGGAACAACGCCGGGATGATTTCCTTGTAAGCTTCCAGAAACCCGCTGTACGGCACCGGCATATCGTATTTCAGTTCCTCATGCAGCTTGCCAAGGTTGTGGTACGGCACCATCGGGAACATGTGATGCTCGACGTGATAGTTCATTTCCCAATAAAGGAAGCGAGAGACCCGATTCATATAGACGGTGCGGCAGTTCAAACGGTGGTCGAGCACGTCCTCCGCCAGGCCGATGTGCTGCGTCAGGCCACACAAGACCATCTCCCAGGCACCGTAGAAGGACGGCAGGCCGATGTACATCAGAGGCAGGATACTGCCGCTGACGATGGCCGCAGCAATCACCACAGCAAAAATCATCACCCAGATGCGGGCGTTGCGATAGACCTTGTTGCGTTCCTCCTCCGGGATATATGTCTCTTCGGCAGCATTCAGCCGGCCGGTGCAGTGCAACAACACTTTCGAGAGCTCCTTTGGACCGGACTTCAGACTGAAAACCGCCAGCGCGATACCTAACAGGTCCGGCGGCCGCGGCGAAGGGATTTCCGGATCGCGGCCGACGATAATCGTGTCCGTGTGGTGGCGTGTGTGGCTCCAGCGCCAAGGCACCGATTCTCTCAGCACCATGAACGACGCGATCTCATAGACAACATCATTCATCCACTTCGTCCGAAAAGCTGTACGATGTCCGCATTCGTGCCAGCGCGAATCCGATGCCGAGCCATAGAGTACGCCGTAGATCATGAACGGGATAATCGCCCACCAGCTCCCCCACAGCATATACCCGGCAGTACCACTGATGATCAGCAGGATAAACCAGATCGCAGTGTCGCGGATAGCCGGCCCATTGCGTCGCTGGATCAATTCCTTCATCCGCTTGCGTGGAATATCGCTGGCATACCACTCGGCATTCGCCAGGCCATTTTCCTCGGCAAGTTTCGAGTCCAGCCCGACGAGGCTGTAATCGCGTTTTGTGAATTCAGCAGTCATATGGACAAAGATACCATAAAATGGTCTGATGACCATAGGCTGAGGCTGGAAAGGCCAATCTCGGGTGGTAAGCTGGATCATGCTGCCAATCTACGACATCCGTGACAAGTTCCTTGCCTCAATTGAGGCCGGCCACAACGTGGTACTCTCCGCCCCGGCCGGTTCCGGCAAATCGACGCAGATCCCGCAGTTCTTACTGGACAGTGAACTGCCGGGTCAGGTCCTGGTGCTCCAGCCACGGCGCCTGGCGGCACGCATGCTGGCGAACCGTGTTGCGGAAGAACGTTATCAGACGGTCGGTGGGCAGATCGGTTTCCAGACGCGATTCGAAAGCGCCTATTCGAAACAAACGCGGGTGCGCTACATCACCGAAGGCATACTCCCCCGACTGTTCCTCTCGAAAGGCAATCTCGATGGCATCAGCACCGTCGTGTTCGACGAGTTTCATGAGCGCCAGCTCACCGTCGACATGGGGCTGGGACTTTGCCGGCGACTGCAGGAGCAGCGACCCGACCTGCGGCTCGTCGTCATGTCCGCGACTCTGGATAGCGAAGCAATTCTCTCATGGCTGCCCAACAGCGTTGGCCTGCACACCAAGGGCCGGATGTTTCCGGTCGATATCAGCTATCTGCCGCCACAAGCCCGGCCATTGTGGGATGTGACGGTCGATGCCGTGCGCGATCTGATCGGCCGCGACGAAGGCGACATCCTGGTGTTCATGCCGGGCGCCTATGAGATCCGCCGCACGATCGCCGCTTTGTCGGACGCGAAATTCGGTGAGCGGCTAAGCATTCTGTCCTTGTTCGGCGACATGCCGGCGCAACAGCAGGATGCGGTCATGGGCCCGGCACCGTATCGCAAGATTATCGTCGCCACGAACATCGCCCAGACGTCCCTGACGGTAACAGGCGTCCGCCATGTAATCGACAGCGCTCAGGCACGGATCAACCGTTACGACGCCGGGCGGGGGCTGAACACCTTGCATATCGAGTCGGTCAGCCAGGCGGCGGGTGGACAGCGAGCCGGACGTGCCGGGCGCGAGGGGCCGGGCCGTTGCATCCGGCTATGCAGCCGCAAGGACTTTGAAACGCGGCCGGAACATGACACGCCGGAGATTTCGCGCGTTGACTTGTGCGAGGCCATCCTGCAGCTACGCTGTCTGGGCCATGAGATCGACAGCTTCCCCTGGCTCGACCCACCGCCGGCGACGGCGCTTCAGCGGGCGCGCGAGATCCTGCATCTGATCGGTGCCAGCGATGGCTCCGAGACCGTCGAACTGACGCCGCTCGGACGTGATCTGACGCGACTGCCGACACATCCCCGGCTGGCGCGTGTGATGGTCGAAGGCGACCGGCGAGGCTGTCTGGACGAGGCCACGAAAGTAGCCGCTTTACTCAGTGAACGCCCGATCACGGTCGACAAGCGCGGCAAGTCCGAGCAGCGCCAGCACCAGCGCAAACGCGGCAAGACGGACGTGCTGCAAAGTGACGTGATAGTCTTGCTTGAACTGCTGGAACAGGCACATCGCGCGGATTTCGCAGTCGAGGTTTGCCGCCGTAACAACATTCATGCTGCAGCGGCGCGTCAGGTTTGGCGCACGGCCAAGCATTATCGCGATATCTGCAAGCGGGCGGGGTTCGACGGCGATGGCGTCAGCGACGGCAACGCATCCCTGGCCAGGTGCCTATTGCTGGCATTGCCGGATCATCTCGCCAGGCGCCGTGACCACGGCTCGTTGATCTGCGATCTCCGCAACGGGCGCCACGGCGAACTGGTACGCACCAGTGTGGTACGTGAAGCCACCCTGTTTGTGGCGGGCGACATCCGTGAAGTCAGCGGCCAGGGGCGCACAGCCAAGACCCTGCTTTCGATTGCCTGCGAAATTCGCAGTGAATGGCTGGATCAACTGTTTCCTGACGCCTGGGAATTTAAGGATGATATTGTCTGGAGCGAGACCAGACGAGCGGTCGAATCACGCATGCTGATCAAGTGTCTCGACGTGGTGATCGAGGACCGTGTCGACACGGATGTCGAACCGCAGGCGGCGGCAGAGATGCTGGCCACGAAAATACCTGAATATCGCAAACAACTGGAAGGCTGGACCAAAGACGTCGATGCCTGGATCCGACGTGTGCGTTGTGTCGCGGAATGGTTTCCCGACCGCGGATTGATCCAGTACGACGACACGGACATGGCAGTAGTGTTCAGCGAGTTCTGCAGCGGCCACAGAAAAATCAGCACGCTTCGCAAGCAGCTGATGTTGCCGTTCGTCAAAAATCTACTGTCATACGAAGAACAGCAGTACATCGACAAAATGGCGCCGGACCGGCTTGCGCTGCCGAACGGCTGGCATATGCGGATCAAATACAAGCCCGGCGAAGCACCGCGCGGCAACGCCAAGATTCAGGACCTGTACGACGTCGAGGAGACTCCGACTGTCGCCGGCGGTCGACAGAAGCTGCTGCTGGAAATTCTCGGCCCGAACATGCGCGCGGTTCAGATCACCGACGACCTTGCCGGCTTCTGGCGCGAGCTCTATCCGTCCGTCCGTCAGGAACTGAGCCGCCGCTACCCAAAGCACGAATGGCGCTAGCCATCTCATCGCTAACCTGCTTAAACAATGTTTAATAAGCCTTGAGCTTATGGAAAACTAAACAGATTCAGGTGGGAATCGACTTTTCCCCGGCACACGGTGTCTGAAGTTCAAAGGGCACCAACGATCTCGATCGGCAAACAAAACCGAGCAGAAAACAACGACATGCTGTACAGTCTGCGCATACGATGCTTCGGCTGCCCGATCCAGAGGTTACTTGTAATGAAAATTTCACTCATGTTATTCGCCGTCCTGTATCCAGTTGCAGCCCTTTCTGCAGCACCTGCACAGGGGTTGCACTTCGACGATGTAACCGAAGCCGTCGGGCTGGGAAAAATGCACGGCTACCACGCGGCCTGGGGTGATTTTGACAACGACGGCTGGGTCGATCTGCATGAGTACAAAAACATCTGGCGCAATGACCAGGGGCAGTTCACCCTGGTCGCCGAGCTCAAAGGCACCGGAGTCTGGGGCGACTACAACAACGACGGCTTCCTCGACCTCATCTGCGCCAAGGACGACCAACTGTACCGCTGCGGCCTGGGAAAGCATTTCATCGAGGCCAATCCGAACAAACCAGCGTTGTCGGGTGGCCGACGCTATGCCGCGGTCTGGGGCGATTTCGATACCGACGGATTTCTCGATTTTTACGTCACCGGATCTGAGGAACGCAACGTCACCATCTTCTATCCCGACATCCTGTTGAGAAACCTTGGCCGCGGTTCGTTCGAACACGTCTGGACCACACCCGTCAAACGTTCAGCCAGAGGCGTCACCGCCGCTGATTTCGATGAGGACGGCGATCTGGACATCTATGTCTCGCAGTTCCGCCGGGAGCGCAACCTTCTGTGGCAGAACAACGGCTACGCCGGGTTCCGCAATGTCGCCAAGGCCTTCAACGCCACCGCCAAGCACTCGCACAGCTTGGGTGCAGCTTTCGGCGATATGGACTCCGACGGGCATCTTGACCTGGTTGTCGGCAACATGGGACAGCCCGGAACCGTATTTCTGCGGAATGGCGGGCCACATGACCAATGGCATTTCACAGACAAAAGTGAAAAGGCAGGCATCACCTACGTACCCTCGCATGGCGCACCAGGGTTGGGAGATTTCGACAACGACGGCTTTCTCGATCTGTTCCTGCCGGCACGCAAAAAGAAAGAGGCTTGTGCGCTTTATCGCAACAACGGAGACTGGAGCTTCAGCGACGTAACGGAAAAGACCGGTCTGGCCGATCTGCGCGGCAGCCGCCAGGGCAATTGGGCTGACTTCGATAATGACGGCGACCTCGACCTGATCGCCGACGGCAAACTGTTCCGCAACTCCGGCAACGACAACACCTGGGTCAAGATCAAGTTGCTCGGCACCGAAAGCAACCGCGCCGCGATCGGCGCCCAGGCAAGGATCAAGCTGGGCGAAAGAAGATTCACCAGACAAGTCGAAGGCGGTACGGGAGAGGCGAATCAGAACGACCTGACCCTGCATTTCGGTCTCGGGCCGCCGCGCACCAAGCCGGTAGAGGTCACCATCACCTGGCCGGGCGGCGAGATACAGAAAGCGACAGTCGACGTCAACACGACGACGGTCATAGAAGAAAAATAACGGTAACGCAGTTGGCCATCGGGACCAGCGGTCTCGATCACATTCAGCCTGATCTCCAGCAACCGCGTACGTTGCCGCCGGCAGTCTCGCCGGCTTGATCTCCCCCGGCACCTGTCCTTCGCACGGTGTGTCGTCTTATACCGGCACTTCTGTCGCGGGCGTCACCGGCGGCAGGTCAGCGAGCGTCTGTCCCGGCAGCAGGATCGGCTGGAACGTCAGGCTGTGCGCCGACTCACGGGCGGAGAGACAGATAGCAGCACTGAGTATGCCGGCGGTCAGATCGCCGCCGGCATTCGGTTCGCCGCGCATCATGTCGATAAAATACCTGCTCTGCACATGATCGCCGCCGCCGTGGCCGCCGCTGGCCTTGACGGCGATCTCATCGACACGGTCATCCCGGTGCTCCATGACCCTGAGCTTCTCCGTTCCCCAGTCGAACTCGAGTGTCGCCAGGTCACCGATTATTGTGGCGCCGCGACGGTGGGAGTTGCGTCGTGTCACAAAGTTCTGCGTATAACTCGCATGCGCCCCGCCTTCGTACATGACGATCGCCGATCCGGCGTCCTGGTTGCGGATTTCCCGGCTATACGGACAATCGTGCGAACCGTCCTCGGTATCCCCCCATTCCATACCGCCGAAATCACCACGGCGACGTTGATTGTCACTGCTTTCCGGACAAGTAGTCATCTCATCGCAGGCGGGACAGCGAAGTTCGTGCGGCTTGTCGCCGCCGTAGATCATCTGCGTCGCGGTGGCAGCGATCCGCAGGGGCCGCTGATCGAGCAGATGCGTGAGGTAGTCGAAGTCATGCGTCGCCTTCTGCAGCCACAGCCCGCCGACCTCGTCGTAGTTGCGATACCAGGTCCCGAAATAAACGCCCCCGTACCGCACGTTGTTGACCGCCTGCAGCTGATTAATCCGGCCGAGCCGGCCGGAGCGGACGATTTCCAGCACCGTCATGTACAGTGGCGTGGCACGCAGGCTGAACGAGATCAGAACATTCTGCTCGCGGCCCTGGTAAGCCGCCGCGAGTTTCGACAGCTGATCGGCGTTGATAGCGACCGGCTTTTCGAGATACAGCGGCAGGCGGGTTGCTGCGACCTTGCAGGCCAATGGCGTATGCAGATGACAACGGCTGCCGATCATGATGCCGTCGTAACTGTCGGCATGTTCGAGCAGTTGATCTTCATTGTCATAGAACTGTGTCGAATCAAACCCTACCCCGGCGTCTCCGAGCCGCTTCCTGACACCGGCGATGTCCGGATCGGCGACAGCGGCAAGCTGCAGCTGCGATTCGATTTCATGCAGCACAGCGACTATAGAGGTCGCCCTTGAACCACAACCGATGACAGCCAGTCGTAACATTTTCTCCTCCAGTATTTATTCGTGGTGATGAGCTTACTCCGTCAACCGGCACAGCGACAAATTGAGCTCGTTGTCGACGATGCCTTCAAGCCCGGTACAGGAACCGCGAACCTTGATCGTGTGGCCCCGCCGCAAGCGGTCTACGACCG
>CAUZJQ010000035.1:0-22462 GCA_963580095.1 Lentisphaeria bacterium
GAGGATGAGGATAAGGATGACCACCACCACCACCACCACCATCACCACCACCACCACTACCACGGTCACCCGTGGTGGTGGTGGCATCGGTAAAAGATGAGTTCGGCGCCGGGCCAGTCAGTGGTAGTCGTTCAAAACCAACCAGGTGCTCTGCCTGATCAACGTAAATCGTCCGAAGCAGACTGGAAATGAGCTTGGGTATACGAAGTGCATTCCATAGATGTGAGCGGTAAGTCGTTCGATCAACTATCGATTACGATGATCGAGGACGACGACAACGATTGATCATCAGTCGTAACGGACTGACATCCGAGAAGATTTTCCGCCCGGACATTGTTGAAACGACGTTCGGGCGGATGCTTTTAAGGATTGTCGACAGCGTGCTGAAAAGTGCAACCGCGGCCGCATCTTTACCGTCTCTAAACTGCATAAAGCCGAGCGAAAAATCGGCGAACTTCGGAAGGGTTCGCGCATCTTCACGTCACCGAAGGGAATGTTGGAAAAATGCAGTTTTGCCCATTTTGACGCCCGACACAGGATTTTTGTGATGAATGAATTGCAGGTAATAATATGCCAGGGGGGCGCAATGGATTCGGCATAAATGAATAGAATTCACGAATATATTTCTGGGCAACAGTTGACGACCAGATAAAGCGATAGTATGATTGGCGTTCCATGTCTGGACCAAAGTGGCGGAATTGGCAGACGCGCTAGGTTCAGGTCCTAGTCCTCGATAAGAGGGTGGGGGTTCGAATCCCCCCTTTGGTACCATCCATGCATGGCTCATGATTAATCCATCAGCCTCAATTTCAGCTGACTGCTGGTGATTGAACTCGCGGCAATCCCGTTTTCTTTATCCCGGCTCGGCGCAGGCTGTTTGGGCTACGGCGGTAAGTGGAATGACGCCCCGCTGCAGCCCAATGCCGTGAAGGACGCCCGTGCCGCGGTTGACGCTGCCCTGGAAGCGGGTATCAATCTCTTCGATCACGCCGACATCTACTGCCTCGGCAAATCAGAGACCGCCTTCGGTGAGGTGCTCGCCGACAATCCCGATCTGCGAGACCGCATGGCACTGCAGACAAAATGTGGGATTCGCCTGCCCAATACCGCAACCGGTGAACCCGGACACTACGATTTCAGCCGGCCCCACATTGTCGCAGCGGTCGAAGGCAGCCTGAAGAGGCTACGGGTCACACATATCGACATCCTGCTGCTGCATCGACCGGACCCGCTTGTTGAACCGCTGGAGGTCGCTGCCGCCTTCGACGAACTGCAGGTCGCAGGCAAGGTGCTGGCGTTCGGTGTCAGCAATCATACGGCAGCACAGATCTCTCTGTTGCGAAAATACTTAAAGCAGCCTGTCGCAGTTAACCAGATAGAGTACAGCCTCTTGCATACGGACGCGATCGACGGGGGGATCTCTACGGTCGAACGGGCACCGACCCCAATTGGTAGCACCGGTATAATCGAGTATTGCCGGGAACATGATATACTGATCCAGGCTTGGGGACCGCTGGCCGGCGGGCGTCTTGCCTCGACACCGCCACCCGATGACGAGCATTTGTGCAAGCTGCACGAGCTGCTGACTGAAGTCGCTGCGGCGCATAACACCCAGCCAGAAATCATTGCGTTGTCGTGGATTCTACGCCATCCGGCGGGTATCCAGCCGATCATCGGGAGTCGGCACGCTACGCGCCTTCGCCAGCAGGCGCAATGCCTCAACGTCGAGATCACGCGGGAAGAATGGTATAAACTGTTTATCGCTGGCCGCGGCGAGTTTATACCGTGAGCAGTGACCAGAAAGAGCCGGCAACGGCAGCACCATCCGAGGCCGCTTCGCCGCCGGGGCCCGTCCGCACGTATGTGCGTAACACCCGGACATGGACATACAGTTTCCTGGCTATCCTGCCGTTGCTGTTTGCCTACGAGTTTCTGATTCTCGCCTGCAACAAGGACGACGCTGTGATGATCCGCGTGAGTGCGGATGTATGGTTGACTGCGGTGTTGTCAAAGATTGGCGGCCAATGGCATTTATCGATGGGCACCATCGTGCTGCTGATCGGCATCTTTATCATCCTGGCAGAGCGCCGAAAGAAAATCGATATACGTCTACGCTATCTGGCGTTGATCGTTTTCGAGGGACTCGCCTATGCAATTTTCCTGTGGGTCGTCCTGTCGTTTGCCGTCGGACAACTGTTCGCGCACCTGCCGCTGGCCGACGTGGAGAGCGACTTTTCCAAACTCGATCTGGGCCTGCAACTGGCCCTGTCGATCGGTGCCGGGCTGTACGAGGAGATGGTGTTTCGCGTGATCGTCGTCGTCGGCCTGGCCTGGCTGCTTTGCCTGGTAATCGAGCAAAAGGCGCTGGCGTATGTTCTGGCAGCGATAGCCGGGGCTTTTGTCTTCAGTCTGGTGCATTACATCGGGACAATGAGCGACGTCTTCGATGCGCCGTCCTTCGTATTTCGTTTCCTTTTCGGACTGGCTCTGAACATAATCTTGCTGACCCGCGGATTCGGGGTCGCAGCCTGGACCCACTCGCTGTACAACGTCGTGATCGTGATGGTGATGTGGATCAAGGCCGGATAGAGCAAGTGGGGCTGTCGGGTACCAATGGCAGGTCGAGAGGAATTGAAATTTAATGAGGGTTTGTGGTAGCATTCAAATTTCCGGACCCGTGGCCGTTCCCGAATTCAGCTTCCCCAGCACGGTCTTTTCGTCACTGAAACCTGAAATCTGAAACCTCCTAAACTGGAAATATTACCGGGCTGGCAATAGGGTATGAATCCGCAGCGACCCGTTTAGCTCAATTTCAAGGACGTCATGTCAAGCACCTTCGGCACAAACTACATTGTCTCGACCTTTGGGGAATCCCATTGTAAAGGGGTCGGCGTCATCGTCGACGGTTGCCCGCCGAATTTCCCCCTGACAGAGGCCGACGTGCAACCGCAACTCGACCGGCGACGGCCCGGGCAAAGCATTGTCACGACGGATCGCAAGGAGCAGGATGCAGTAACGATCCTGTCAGGAACGGAAAATGGAGTGACACTGGGCACACCGGTCGCCATGTTCGTCGCGAATCGTGACCAGCGCCCTGGCGACTACAAGGAGATGAGCAACGTACCGCGACCGTCGCATGCCGACTACACCTATCAGATGAAGTACGGTATCCGCGCATCGAGCGGCGGCGGACGATCCAGTGCCCGGGAAACCATAGGCCGGGTTGCAGCGGGCGCTGTAGCGGAGAAGATTCTGCAGACCTACTATGGCATCGAGATTGTTTCTTGGGTCAGCTCTGTAGCGGACATCCCGACCGGGCCAGTGGACGTCAACACGCTCACACGTGAGCTCGTCGATGCCAATGAAATCCGGGCTCCGAGTAACGTACATGAACAGATGCTGGCAGCGATCGTTAAAGCCCGTGAAGCGGGCGATTCTCTGGGTGGCACGGTCAGTTGCGTCTGTCGCGGTGTCCCGGCCGGCTGGGGCGAACCCGTGTTCGACAAGCTGGAGGCAAAACTGGCGCAGGCAATGATGTCGATACCGGCAACAAAAGGTTTCGAGATCGGATCGGGCTTTGCCGGCACCGAATTGTTGGGCTCCGCCCACAACGATCCTTTCGTTGACCGTGACGGACGGCTGGGCACAACAACCAATAACAGTGGCGGCGTCCAGGGCGGCATTTCCAACGGCGAGCCCATTCACTTCCGAATCGCCTTCAAGCCACCGGCAACGATCAGCCGACCACAGGAGACCGTGGACTTCAATGGCAAGCCCGTGACCCTCGAAGCGAAGGGTCGTCACGATCCGTGCGTTGTACCACGCGCCATACCGATTGTCGAAACGATGGCGGCAATTGTCCTGTGCGATTTTGCGCTGCGTCAGAAAACACGGCAGTTCGAATAAGTCACGCCATCTCAGATTGGCATAAAGTGCCCCGGCCGGGTAATCATCAACACACCCGACCGGTTCTGTCGAGCTTGCATCTCCAACGGCTGGATTTCCGACGGTACGCACGAGTATTCCGCCTATCGAATATCGCGGCAGGCCTTGCAATCCATTGGCTACGACCCTATCGTTACCAATGGAAACGATAGGGTCATAGTATGCCAAAGCTCGAACAGAGCGATCTTCACGAGCTCGAGATCCTCAGGCAGATCGAGGAAAGCCCGACGCTCACCAATCGGACCGCCGCGACCAGGCTCGGCGTCAGCGTCAAGCTCGCTCACGAGACTCTCAAGCGCATGGTCTCGAGAGGCCTGTTGCACGTCAAGAAACTCAACTCCCGCCGCTGGGATTATTTTCTGACGCCGAGCGGCATTGCCGAAAAGGCTCGCCTCACCGTTGAGTTTGTCGGGTTCTCGATGGAGTTCTATCGCGAAGCCCGGCGGCAGAGCGCTCAGGTCTGCCGCGAACTGTCTGAACAGAACTTGAAAACGGTGGCACTGCTTGGCTCCGGCGACATAGCGGAAATCGTTTACCTCGGCATCCAGGAATGGGATCTGACGCTGCTCGGCGTTTTTGACAATGGGGCAGACAAGGAGTCGTTCATGGGCCTCGATATGCAGCCGGCCACCGCACTGAAATTGACCGATGCAGCAGCAATCATTGTCGCGGTTTATGATCAGCGGCAACCGATGTCGGGGCAGTTTCTGCCAGCCGGTGTCGACAGGGACGAGCGCATGCATTGGATTTTCTGACGGCAACCAGCCATCAGCACGATCTCGTCACCGCACTGCGCGACCTTGGGGTTCAAGGCGGCCATAATTCTGAACTCCGGATCGGTCGACTGGAAGTGGGTCGGGCCAAGGGGGCTTTGTGTTGGCCAATCGTTCGATGGTCATGAGATTTTTTTTTATGAGACCGGTGCCGGATAAACAAGCGGGAAACAGTCATTGTCGTACGGCTGTCCGTCGCGCGGCCGGGGTCCGATCAGCCCGACATTGCTGTGATAGCAGCCGCTAGCGCGAAAGCCGCAGTCGCCGGGCATGTAGTGGCCGATGATCGACAGCCGGGGCGCTGTCGTACGATTGGCGCCAGAACCATGAAAACAGAGGGCGTGGTGGAAGCTGACCTGCCCGGCCTGCAGCACGCATGGCTCGTCGATCCACTCGCCGCCAGTGCGGCCGATGTAGCGATCCCGCAACCCGTCGAGATCCTGTTCAGTGAACGTCGACGCTTCTTCTACGAGCCCCCACTGGTGCGAGCCGACGATACTGCGCATACCGCCATTGTTCAGGTCGGTGTCCTGCAAAGCCAGCCACGCAGTCGTCATGTTGCTCGTCGTTGTGCAGTTCCAGTACGCGTAGTCCTGATGCCAGCCGACGTTGCCCAGCACGGTTTCCTGGGCACCGGCACCGGGCTTCAAGACCACCTGATCATGCCAGAGCCGCGCACTGTCGGCTTGCATCAGGGCTGCAGCAATACGGCCGAACACTGGATCGCAGACCATGTCGCGGACTTCGTCATTGATCCACCAGCCGTTCATCATCTTGCGCACAGCAAACATTTCCTGCAGTGACAGGTCGGGATACTGGTTGCGGTACGAATAGCCGTCGCCGTCGAAATCACCGGCGAAGATGCGTTCCAACGCCCGCCGCAACTGGTCGATGCGATCGTCATCGACGAGCTTCGGACTTATCCAGTAGCCGCGGGCTTGATAGGATTCGATATCCGTTGCAGTAGGTGTGTAAGACATACCACAACTGAGCATATGATCACGGTTTCTGCAAGTATCAACGGTTTGATGCGTCATTGGTGATGGCCAGGGTCACTCTTCAGTCCTGCATTCTGGCAGTGAAGGACGGCTGCAGGTCACAAGGATCCGGATTGCCCTGGCAAAGGAGAATCCGCGCGCAGCGTTCAGTACGTTCAATGGCCACGATGCTGTCACAAACGTATCGCTTACAGGCTTGGATTTATGGAAGAACCGCGGTCCAGGGCAGTCGGCATTCGTTACCCTATCCCATCCGCCAGCTGTTGAAATCCTATCGTAGTCGCTTATATATAAATTTCATAATCCAAGAATTTCAGGACGTGATCGACCAACGGCTGGGCTGTTGTCGAAGGTGTCTTCGCACGGGGCACAGCCTCAGGAACTGCTGCACCCACGGAAAAAGTCAGCATGGTCCGGATTGACGAAAGGGCGGACAGTCGCTACATGGTCGACCACGCCCCCGATGCTGGCGAACTGCCGTGCAAAATCGACACGCCGTTTCAACGTAACATTCACGATACGCACAGAACCTATTCAACTCGAATCCAATAATCATGCCAACCTTCCTCGAACGCCTGCAGGATCCGACCCCTATCTTTTACGACGGGGCTTTGGGTACCGAGCTTTTCATTCGAGATATCAAACTGCCCAACAGCACCTTGGCAAATGAACTGTATCCCGAAGCGGTACGGGACGTGCACGATGCCTATATTTCGGCCGGTTCCGACATGATCGGCACCAACACCTTCGTGTCCTCACCACTGCATCTGGAGATGGCGGGTCACGATGCCGACGACGCCGACAAACTGGTCACCAGCGCCGTAAAAATCGCCCGGGCAGCAGCCGACGCCAGCGATAGGGATATCTACGTCGCCGGCTCGATCGGACCGTCACCAGGAGCCATCGAGGCCGATGCCGGCGGCACCGATTTCGGTATCCCGAACCAGAAAGTGCGCGATGCACACGAACGAGTCGCGGAAAGAATGGCCGAGACCGGTATCGATCTGTTCTGTCTGGAAACAATGTTTTCCGTTATTGAAGCGATCATCGCAGTGGATGTTGTCCGCCGGTTCAACCTGCCGATCGCCGTCAACTGCACATATAAGTATACCAAAGACCGGGCCACCGGCGAAATTATCTACAAGACAGACTGGGGCCACTCCGCAGCCTCGCTGCTCGACCTCCTGTCCGGCAGCGACTATTCCGACGGCGTCAATCTTCTGGATTCCGTCCAGGTGCTCGGGCTCAATTGCGGCGCCGAGCAACATCGGGCCGAGCATACGGGCATGCCGTACGCCTGCCATGGGATCACTGAGCTCCAGGAAGCAATGACAGCCAGAGGTATCGACCCACCCAAATCCATGATGGCCTATCCAAACGCCGGCGTCCCGAAGCTGGACAAGAATCAGCAAACGTTTTACGACCAGAGCGCCGAAGACATGGCGGCGGATGTCCCTGCATTACTGCAGGCCGGCGCCCAGATCATCGGTGGTTGCTGCGGCACTGGACCGGACCATATCCGCGCATTTCGAGACGCTGCCCTCGGCGCTTGATCATCGCTGTTTCAGGCCCTGCATCGTTTGGCGATAGTTCGCCTTCATCGCCGGCCCACGGCGCTTGAGGAAAGCGCTTTCCTGCAGATCACGATTCGAACGCGACGGCGCAGCGGGAATCGCAATCGTGGCGGTGACCATCGTCTCGATCTTACGGGAGCGAGCGACAATCTCCCCTTTGCTGATGATCAACGTTACGCCAACATTCGCTTCGACAACAGGCACACCATTCTCACGCGCCCTGGCGAGGACCGCGTGGTCCTGATCGGAGCCGCGCGCGCCGTATGACGGGATTATCAGATATCTGGCGCCGTCGAGCACCGGGATACGTGCCAGATCAGGGCTCCACCGGTCATTGCAGATCAGAAAGCCTGCCCGGCCGAACGGCGTATCAACGGCTCGGCTGTGTCTGCCGAGCCGATCGTACCACCACGATGGGTGCGCCCCTTCCGCCAGCTGCATCTTATGATACTTGCCTCGCAGACGGCCCTGATTATCGATAAACACCGCGCAGTTATAGATGTCGCCTGCCACTTTCTCGGCACAGCCGAAGGCCAGGCACATGTTCAACTCCTGCGCCAGGTTGCGGAAGTGTGTGATGACCTTCGAGCGCATCGTCACGGCAACGTCGTTGATGCACTCCGCCGGAATGTCGCCGACGATAATATCGTTCACGACGTAGCCCTCGAGCACGCCTTCCGGCCCGACCGCAAGTTGTGCCTTCTCACGAGCAGCATCGCGAAACATCGCCTCCAGCTTGTCGGCGTTGCCCTGCAGATCAAGTTTCTTCGGACGAAACGAAATCGCCGCGACGTTTACTTCGTTGAACATCAATTCAGTCCGAATTCATGATTTGGAATACGTCACTGAGGCACGCCGTGACTCGGAAAACCGCGATGTGGGTCACAGCCGGCAAGTGCCGGTACTTGTTGTCTTGTCGGTTTTTCCTTTGTAACAAATTCGAATCGGGAATTTCTCCGGTGCGGAGAATGCAAATTCGACAGCGCCGCGCCGCTGGCGCGCTCGCACGGACAAGCTGCCCCATGGCGTATCCACAACCTGTTCCAACGCCCAATCAGCCGGCTTGCCGACCGGCTCAATCAAAATGCCCTGCCCTTCCAGCCGCGCGCCCAGGACAAACGCATCATGGATGCCGATCTGCAAGGGAAAGAGACAATAACGCCCATCGTGAAACCAAGCGTCTTGGTCCTGCGCGTGCCTGTACAGAACTTGCATCCCTTCATGTTGCTGCTTGCTCAATTCCGGCCAAATCCGTGACAGCACCGGGTAAATGCGGGCTGCGATCATCGACCAGGTTACGGCGAAGTGCGGCGACCAGTCTGCCCGGAGTTCATCCATATTCGACGGGAATAGCGGTATATCGTCACGGATGAAGTCGGCGTGCAACTTGCGCAGCAGATCCAGCAGCCCATCGAGCTGATCCCCATTGCCGGCTTCGATTTCAGCCTCCGCCATATCGAGGCAGGCGGCCATACAAATGCCCGACATATACAAAGCATCAACGTACCCGGCATGCGGGCCTGCGCCCATCTGCCCGCCAGGCGTCCCACGTGCCTCGACGACATCCCGCAGCATGCCCACGAGCTGGTGCGTCCGGCGCCGGCTGCGATCGCTGTCGAAGTAGCGACGCAACACGGCCCAGTCAGCGCTCGGGAACATGTCGCGGCCAATGGCAGAGCGCGGCCAGTTTGCACGGAACCACATCCAGTAGGCGTCTGCCACATTCTCGGCTGTGTCGCTCAGGTACGGATCACCGGTCTCCAGGTAGCCATACACCAGGTCGCGAAACTTCATATACGCGCACGTCTTCCACGGCCAGCCCCCCAACCATTGGTGCACCGTGAAGTCTTCGTGGTCGACCGCGAGATCGGCCCAGTAATAGCAATACGCCAGACCATCGTCGTAAACCTGGTGGTCGCCGCGACTGATTGCGTACAGCAACAGACTCGATCCGGTATATCCGTCATTGCCCACCTGCTGGCCCCGTTTATAGTCTCCCTGGGCGGCACAGCCGGCATCGAAACGGCCACGGCGAAACATCGCACGCAGGTCATCGACGGTGATTTCTGCGAGCTCTGCAAACCGGCCCTGCACCGGCAGCAACGGCAACGCCCAAGGCTCACCACACACGCTGTACCACCAGGCCGGCACCTGGTAGCGCGCGATCAACGGCGGCGCGGCGCCAAGTGACATTGTGAAGCGAACGGTCCGCGCCATGCCCGAATCCCAGCGATCCGCCGGCCCGCGGACCTTCTGCGGGTTGAAAACACGACTGACAGGAAACCAGTCGGCCTCATTGCCGCGGCATTCGAGACGGCCGGGATATTTGTCGCTGCAGAGAATAGCGGCGTCGTCGAGATTGAGACCGAACAATCCGAACTGCTGCTGCATGCCGTCGCTCGGCAGGGTGAGCTGGCGCCGCCCGAAGGCAGTGCCGCTGAATCTGATAAACGGCAGACCGCGAAAATCGTAGCCCTTAATATGCAATCGGGTATTAACGAAATGACATGAAACGCTGGCAACACCCGTAGCATAGAGGACGATATACAGGTCTACGCACAGGTACGTGTCGCCGTTGTAGATGACCCCACCGACGCGCACCGCCTCGGCAGCGGCGTTCGACCACAACCGTTCGAGCTGAACGTTCTGCCAGACGCACTTGCCATCCTCCCGCCCGGTCGCGCCGGCAGTGATGCAAATGGTCTCGCCGCCATACGTCAGCACAAGCTCACTCTCCACACTGGCACAGTCCTCAACTGGGGCGCCACGCATGTGATCGGGCTGCGCAAAAGTCAGGACTTTCTCAAACTCGAGCTTTTCGCGGGTAATCCGCGTCGTGGCCGACCAAGGATGTTTGCCGGGCTTTTTAGAAGGCCGCGCGACTTTTTTCAAGCTAAGCGTTTCGGGCACGCCCTTGGCATCCGCGATACAGGCAAGTACGCGGCGCGGCGATCCGTCGCGCTCGTAGTGGCCGAGGGGCTGCCAGGCAGCACAGCTATGGTCGACCGCCAGGCTGTCGGCGGACTGCGGCGGCAGCGGTAACGAGACGACTCCCACGGTGGCGGTAGGGCCAACGCGTTGGAGCCGCAGTCGATCGAGGTGTAACTCCATTCGAAAAATCCCCGGGCCGGGTTGGTTACTGCCGCGCATAATAAACAACAAGCACCAACGACCAGTACGAGCACGCCTATAGCCCGTCTCACGGGCATGCCCAGCTGCAGTTCGTGCTCAGCCGTTGAGCCAGTCGACGAATTTGGCCTTTGGCATGGCCCCGACAGTTGTGCGTACCTTGTTGCCGTTATCAAACAGGATGAAGGTCGGCACCATGGTCGCCTCATGCTGCACCGCAAGTTGCTGTTCTTTACCGGCATCGACCTTGACTATTTTGACACTGACATCCGACGCGGCGATCTCTTCTAGGACTGGCGCCATTTGCTTACATGGCGGGCACCATTCGGTATAAAAATCGACGAGTACACGGCCATCGTGTTGAAGTACTTCGGCATCGAAGTCCGCCGCTGAGAGTTCCTGAATATCAGCCAATGTCTGCCTCCTGTTTTAACCTGGATGGTTGTTTATACAGCAGCATAGACGAACAGCGCCCGCGTTTCAAGTTCCCCCGATGAATCCAACTGTCATATCATTGCCGCAGCCCGTCTACCCTGTGTAATTATCCGCCAAGCCCGAGCCTTCAAGGCCCCAGTCGCGGACGGCGCCAAAACCATGCGGCAACGATGGTAATTATGGTGTAGCAGTCTCCTACGCATTGCAACGATAGTCAGGCATGTTAGTATTTGAACATCGAGCTCTCGCCCCAACCGGGAAGGTATAATATGAAACGACTCAACTGCCTGTTCCTGCTGCTTGCATGCCTTACCATGCTCTGCTCGTGCTGGAAGAAGAGCGAGGACACCACATCTGCGGCGAAACCGGCACCGCGCCAGTTCGAATTGATCAGCGAGAAATCGGGCAAGGCCTATGGCCCCTTCGATCTCGAGGATGGCGCCGCAGTCCTGCTCGACAAGTTTTCGTTTACCCTCAAGCAGGTAGACGATAGTGGTTTTAAGAACGACACAACCACCAACCTGGACTCACCCGAGGCGCAGCAACTGAAGCGGGCGTTGCTTGGCACATGGGTGACCGACAGCGATGCACTGGTGGCAGCAGCAATCGAAAAAGGTCATAATCCAGAGTTCGCCGGAAAATGGGATCACCATAAATTCCGTACATTCACCGGGGACAAGGTCATCGTCAATCTCGATGCCAATCAAATGGAATTGGATTACGAAGTGACCGCGATCGACGGGAATACGTTGACGCTGGCACAGTCATGGAGTCACTGGCAACGGCCACAGACCGAAGCGTTCACAGTCATCTCGGACGAGCAACTGCTGATAGAAAAGTACAATCTGCCGCTACGCCGCATCACCTCGCAGGAAAGGGCATTGCTCGATCAGTTACAAAAGCCCGATTCGGTAGTCGCGTCCGTCGACGGTGGCGAGAAAATGTTTGACATGAACACGGCCTATCAAATCCGGTCCGGGTCGAATTTGCTGCGGTTTTCGAACGGCACAGAAGTAATTTTGTTGAGCACCGAAGATCGTGATTTCTCCCGGGGCACATACGACGAAAGATCGCAGTATCGGGTTATGGCCCGCTACACTTCGGGAGATAGAACATTTTTCGCGGTGAGCAAAGGCACGCCCGGGGCACTGTTGACCGCCAGAGGTCGGGTGTCGTTTACGATCACCGGGATCAGTCAGTCACGAGTCAGCGGCCATTTCAAATTCACTGGTCTTCTAGGCAAGAAAGAATCTGACATAACAGTCAGCGGTGAATTCAAGAATGTCCGACGCAAGCAGAGGCAATAGCAGATGGGCCAGGATTTCTTCAAAGTACTCATTGCCGTCGGGTTCACAGTCTGCTGCGTATCGTGCTTTGACAAAAAGGATGCTGCTGCAACGCCTGAACCCGAGTCGACCTTGTACGAGATCGTCAACAACGATTCAGGGACTGCCTACGGTCCGTTCGAATTCACAGACGGTGCGAAGATCACGATGGGCAAGCACGCCTTCACCGTAGCGATGCTCGAGGCGGAAGGAGGGGACGGGGACTCAGGATTCGAAGATGACGGTGCGCCCCTCCAAGCAACCGGCACGGGAGAGTCTCTGATCGGCACATGGGAATGCGATGTCGAGGAAACAATGAAGAGCCTTGAACTTTCAGGAACGGCCCAGGATGCGAGTTCCCAGGCCATGGTCCGACACCAGTTCAGTCAACTGCAATACGTCATCACGGAAGATACGATCACGATAGGGAGTCTGTCACAAGACAGTGAACAAGAATTGCGTTATGAAGTGAAGTCTGTACAGGGCAACGTTGTGATTATCACACTTTCAGATCAAAACGAAGACATGACCATCTTGGTCCACTCGCAGGACTACATCCAATTTGAACTTCCACCAATTGCGCTCCGCCGGCAAGGTACAAGCGAAGTCGAGTGACAAGCGGGTTGCCAGGCACTGGCTCAGCTCGCTTTCAAAGAGTCTTTGCAGCGGCAGCAAAGACCTCAATTGTCCTTGCCACATCCTCGGCCGAATGCATAATCGAAACATAAAATTTACTGTCCGGCCGAAAGATACCACGATCCAGCAACTGCCTGTTGAACTGCGTCACCATCGTTTTGTCGCTTGTCAGCGTGTCGCGGTATGAAGTGATCTTCTGATCCGTAAAAAACACGTCAAATACTGGCGGTGCACCCACTACCTGTATCGCGATCCCGGCTGCATCAAAGGCCGACTGCACCCCGGCCATCAATTGCTCGCCGGTAGCGAACAGCCGATCATACGTCCCTGGTTCACGCAGAATCTCCAAAGTCGCCAGGCCGGCGGCGGCGGCGATCGGATTGCCGTTGAGCGTGCCGTATTGCGGCATGTATTTACCATCGACTCGCGCGGCCGGATCGAAACCGCGCATCAGTTCCTCACGCCCCGCCACTGCAGCGAGCGGAAAACCGCCGGCCAGCGCCTTGCCAATCGTGCACAGATCCGGCACTACGCCGTAGCATTCCTGAGCTCCGCCATAGGCCAGGCGGAAACCGGTGACGATCTCGTCGAAGATCAGCGGCACACTGAACCTTGCCGTTACCTGGCGCAATGCTTCGAGAAAACCGGGCTCTGGCTTGACTACTCGCTGTATCGGTTCGACGATAACACCACCGAGCTCGTCGTGGTGGCGCTCGATGATTGCCGTCATCCCCTCGATGTCATTGAATGGTGCGACCAGCACCTGGTCGGCGATGCAGCCAGGCAACCCGGCGGAGTCCGGCTCGGCTGCAGGCAACTCGGCCGTGCCGCTGGCGAAGGTGCTCATCAGTGCATAGTCGTTCATGCCGTGAAAACCGCCTTCAAACTTCAGTATCCGGTCGCGGCCACGCGCTGCTCGCGCGGTTCGCATAGCGAACAGCGTGGCCTCCGTCCCCGTGCTGGTGAAGCGTACCTGCTCGGCGCACGGTACGGCATCGACGATTTCCTGTGCCAGGGCAATGGCCAGTTCGTGGGTAGCGAAAAAGGTGGTGCCCTGCCCTGCCTGTTCGCGCACCGCATCGATCACTCGCGGATGCGCGTGCCCGCAGAGCATCGGTCCCGACCCCAGCAGGTAGTCGATGTACTCGTTGCCACTGACATCCCACACGCGGCTACCGGCACCGCGCTGGAGAATCGTATCGTCGTAGACGTTGCCGATACTGCCGCCCGGAAGGAGCCGGTTGGCCTGTTCGATCAAGGCGTTGTGCGCCTCACTAAATTTGCGGCTTTCTGTCATTATCTGAGCTTCGCTTGCAGATGGCACCAGGCCATTGGGAATTACAGGAAATTAGCCCGAATCGCGTAAAAATCATCCACACCGGCGATCTCTCTATCAACGGTGCAGGGATATGGTGGCAGACATCGATACCCTGCAGTATCTTGTTCGCTCAATTCCACCGTCATCAACCACACTTACGAAGTTTCTTCAACGTCCAGGGAGCCTCCGACCAGTGGTTAACGATATCAACGCACGTGCGAACTGAGCCACCATGTCGATGGGACGTTTCGCCGATGTTTCCTGTACCGCCTTTTTGGCGAGCAGACGACGAATAGACTAAGTACAACACCGCCACAATCGAGGACTCATCCATGTCAGATCGGCTCGTTTATTTCAACGGCAATTTCGTTCCCGAGACGGAAGCCCGAATTTCCATCTTCGATTGCGCTTTGATGTTCGGTGATATGCTCTTCGAGATGACCCGCACGTTTAACCACAAACCCTTTCGTCTGGGCGACCATATAGATCGACTCTATGCCTCGCTCAAATACGCCAGAATCGATTGCGGCCTGACCATAGATGAGATGGAAGCAGCGACGATAGAGACGCTCGAGAAAAACCTGGCTACGCTCGAGGGCGTTGATTGCCAGATCATGCACAACGTTACACGCGGCGGCCTCGGCATCTACGAGAACGTTATCCGGGAAGGCCTCGCACCGATCGTGACGATCAACGTTTTTCCACTGGTCAAGCATCTCGGCAGCACCGCGCCGCAATATAGAAAAGGCTGTCATTCTGTCATCACCGCGCAGCAAACCGTGCCGTCCCGGTACATCGACCCGAAAGCCAAGAATCGCAGCCGCATTTACTACAAGCTGGCGGAACTGCAGGCCAATCAGTTGGAAGATGGCGCCATGGCGCTGCTTACCGACGAGCACGGATTTATCGCCGAAGGCACAGGCAACAACTTCTTTATTGTGCGGAACGGGCGCGTGTTGACACCGAAAGGACACAATATCCTGCGCGGCGTCTCGCGTATGAACTGTATGGAGCTGTGCGACAAGCTCGGTATCGCAGTGGAAGAAGCCGACATCGAACCGTACGACGTGCGCGAGGCAGATGAGGCATGGATCACCAGTACGACCATCTGCATGCTGCCAGTGACGCGTTTCAACTTCCAGCCGGTAGGTGACGGCCGGGTCGGACCGATCTACACGAAACTGCTCAACGCATGGTCGAAGCAGGTAGATTGCGACATCGAGGCGCAGGCTGAGAAGTTTGAAGAGATGCTGAAAGCCGGCTCCATGTAATCGAAAGCTCACTAACGAATATAAAAGGATGACCTCACATGGCTTCACTGAAAATCACCTACATCGGTCATGCTTCATTTCGTTTTGAATCGGAAGCCGGCACGGTCATCTACCTCGATCCGTGGATCGAGGGCAATCCAAGTGCAGATATGGCGTTAGCGGATATCGACCGGGCGGATGCCGTCGTTGTCACGCACGGCCACATGGACCACCTCGGCGATTCTATCGCTATCTGCAAGGCAACGGGCGCGATGTTTCTAGGCAGCTACGAACTGCAATTGCTTGCGGAAGCCAACGGGCTGACGATGGCCGCCAACGCATCGATGCCGATCGGTGTCGGCGGCACGCGGAGGGTCAAGGACGTTGCAATCACCGCAACGCAAACACATCATTCGACATCAATGAGCATGCCGGAGACTTCAACGCTCCCGGACGGAATAGTCTTCCACCCCGACGGCGGTGTTTCGGGCATGATCCTGGCATTCGATAATGGCATCACCGTTTACTATTCATCGGACACCGGCGTTTTCAGTGATATGCAACTTATCAGCCAGATGTACGGTCCGCAGATAGCGATTCTCCCGACTGGCGGCGTGCACACCATGGGGCTGCGCGAAGCGGCACGGGCTGCGGGATTCATCCGTCCGGAAATCCTGATTCCCTGCCACTATGGTGAGGATGTCGGCCAGCCGTGTGACATCGACGCCCTGACTACGGCGGTGGCGGTGCTGACGCCGGCCACCGAAGTCGTCACGCTCGAGGCTAATGCCACGCTGACCTACACCACAAGCTCGTATGAGATTGCGGGATAAGCTAATGGCACTCTTGCTCCATGGTCAGGCTCGAGAGCTTATCGAGCAATGCGCTGTGCCGCAAAACGAATAACCGTCAGGATTGACTGCGAAGATACTCAATACTTGACCGGGCACCTTCTTCGAAGCCGGCGTTGCGATAGATCTTGAGAGATCCAAAGCCCTCGTACCCGATTGACTCCAGTGCGTGCAAGAGAGATTTGAAGTCAACATTACCACTACCGAAAACGCCGCCGTTGCTCTCGCAGATATGGACATGGCGCAGCGCTTCCCCACAGCTGTAGATCGGCTCCGTCATCGACGCCTCTTCAATGTTCATGTGGATGGTATCGAGCATCGGCTTGAACGCCGGCACACCAATCGCCGCGATCAACTGCCGCACCTCGGCCAACGAATTATTGAAACCAACCTGCAAATGGTTAACCGGTTCAATGACGATCTCTACGCCCTTCTGCTCGGCAGCCAGACCAACCTCCCGAAGTCCTGCGGCAATACGCTCGTTGGCTACAACCGGATCGGCTTCGTCGCTCCGCAGGCCCTGCATCAGCCCGACAACCAGGATGGCATTGAACCGGTCGGCAATCGGCAAATAACTTTTGAGTCGATCCACTGCGCCCTGTCGGCAGTCCGGGTCCGGCGAACTCAGGCACAGCCCTTGTTCATAGGCTGTGCCTGTCAACATCGACGGTACAACCAAATCGTTGGCTTGGGCCGCTGCTTCCAGCTCGTCGAGACGCCCGAGCACATCGGCCGTCAGATTCAGTTCGACGCCGGCGTAGCCGCAACTCTTCAGAAAGGCAAAGCCCGCCTGGGGATCCTGTTCAATGTCTGAAAAGTCAATCAGAATGTAGCTGTAAGGAATCATTTGCATCCCAACGGTTTTATGTGGAGCGTAATTTTCATTCTTGCAGAAAGGCTGGACGACCGTCCAACGACCTAAATCTCAAATCCCCAGTGTTCACTATTAATGCGGATCTCGTCCGCCTTGCCGCGCAGCCAGTCAAGGCCGTAGGCATTCAGACCGACGAGAGAGCCCATATCCGTCTGGTCACGAACGCTCCCGGCCCAGATTGCAGTTGCAGTCTCGAGCCGGTCCACGGCCTCTGCCAACAAACAGGCGGCCTGTCGCATTTCATCACAGTGTATGGCAACATCGAATTTTCCGCCACGGGTGGCCAACGTCTTCAATTTCTCTGCGGCATCGTAGCGCAGGCGTGCCTGGCAAATCAGAACTGCGGTCTGCATAAATAACTTTCCGAAACGTACAAACGCCAACAAGTCCTCGACAAATTGCTTGCCACGCGGCGCGCTGAGGTGCAACGCGGCCTCGATGTCCGGCTCGATTTTACCTAAACTGACGACCGACTTCTCCCAGATCGGAAAATAGTCAACGACATACGGCCAGTCCTCCCAGAATTTTAGGGTCATGCGCGGCATCATGAATCCGGTGCCGATCACCAAATCGAATTGCGGTGCAACTTTCTCCAGCGCACGAAAAGCCTTCATCATCGGGCCGACAGACGCGAGTCCACAGATTTTTTCGATGAGGCGCTCGGACGATTTTCGAGGTGTCAGTCGACTGTCCCAGGCGGCATCCACGACGTAACGCATCATGGGTTCATACTCACTGATATCGAACTGACGAAAAAAGTATCCTTTGGCTCCGTGGCTACGCATCGCCCGCATCGTCTTATGCAGTGCCGAAAAATTGAACTGCGGCAGAAAGCCGACGTTGTCATCATTGATCGTGGTGGTGACATGGAAGCTCATCGCACTGTCTTTGGCGCAAGCAAGGCGGTCCATGCTCGAAGCGACACTCGACGTCGTGTAATCGCCCACGCGAACAAATTCGAAACGCGTCGGATCGAAAATGTGCGGAATCACCTTCAGCAAGGCATCGCTCATCAGTGACGAGTAGACCTTCATATCAGGATTTATGCGCTGCACGACCTGGTGCTCATTGAGCACCAGGTCGAGCAGCCGGATGGTGGCCACCGCACCGAGTGCCTCGCGCACCGAGCGTCCCGGCTGCCCGCCAACTTTATGCCCGGTAGCGGCAGCACTAATCTTCTCAAGCGAAAATTCAGGTGCCAGCTTGTGGCGGCTCGACAGTTGCTTCCAACAAATCTCGATGCCGCCGGCATTCGGAGGAAACTCCGCCGGAGTCAACAAGACGCTGTCAATCTCCGGATACGTCTCGAGCACCGCGGTGAGCCAGGATTCGACCATCTCGACGTAGACCGGATTCAGCGGCGTCATCAGGTGGCCGAACTCGGCGTTGCCAGTGTCGGCATGCAAGCCAAGGGTTGAGTACCTTTCGGCCGCCATGATCGATTTCGGAATACGATGCTTCTTGCTCCAGCGAGCCAGGTGCGGATGGAACTCGTCCGGGAAGTAGTTGAAGCTATGCGCTATGATAAACTTCAACCCACGCTGGTGTGCCGCGGCGATGATGCCGTGCATCAGCCGTTGACCGGCAGCAAGCCGCTCCGAATAGGTCTCGGCCCCCTGAAAATCAGGATTCGTATAGTGCCCAAGCCGCCCGATGACATCGCGCCCAATACTGCGCTTATGGATCACGTGCCTGAAGCCATAAACCAGGTCGACATGGGTACGCTCCACACCTCGAAACGACCAGTGACACCATGGCTGATGCGGATAGGTCGCCGCGACTACGGTATTGAAGCGCAACTTGACCAGTTGATCGAACAGCCTCTCATGGTCATTCAGGGACCAGAGAATACCGCTATTGAGCATATCGTTGAGAATGCGAAACGTGCGCTGCTCGAAGACAGGGCGCCGGACAACGTTGAGCTGCGGCAGATGAAACGGCCCCAGCGTCCCGGGCTCCGGTATAACGTCGCCCTGGACCAGGAAAGTCACCCCCCACTGCTCGATCAACTCGTAGGCCGCCCACAGCACCGCGATCGGCGAACCACCGCAGATCTCGAGCGATGTACCGTCATCGCAGCGGATGGCGTAGTCTTCCTTGCCTAATCGGGTTTTCCTGCCGGGGCCGGGAGAAGACTCCCCAGTCCCGAGCACGATCGTCCAGCCGGCTCTCCGCCGCGATTTTGAAAGGCTCGGGGTGAAGCCGAACAACTGACGAACGTACTGCCGCAACTCAGTCGCAGCACGGCTCTCTAGGTCATGGGCATCCGGACTTATCTGGATATACAAGGATTTGGAAGGCATCAACGCTCCGATGATTAAAGGTAAAGAAGTTGTTGGTTGACGATCAGCTTGACTGATCCGGTTTCGGCTTGGCCGCTCTCCACTCGTCAAGACGCACAGAGCCGCGACGCCGTTGCGATTCTTCCGCGGCAAAGCATACCTCAAACACCTGAAACGCCACAGCGGGTGCCAGACTTGGCGGTTCGCCGGCGATTACTCGCCGAACAACATCGGCCAGCTCGTCATGGGTGTTGTGGACCAGCTTCAGGCGATCCTCGTCAAATTCATGGCGCGTCTTGAGATAGGGACGGGTTTCGCCATCGCAATCGTAAAGAAACAGATCGAGAATACGGGAGTCGTGGAGATGCAGGCTGCCCTTCTCGCCGATCAATGTGTGGTCGAAATAGTACCCGGTGCCAGCGCCGTCTATACCTTCACTCTGGTCTTCTGCTGCCGTACTGGCGCGGCAGAACGAAAAAGTAATGACACCGGTCGCGCCGTTCTCCGTGCGCATCCCGACATGCACCGTGTCAGTGGTCTTGAAGTAGGACAGTACCGGGTCGGCCGCAAAGACATCGACTTCGTTGATCAGCGATCCGGTGTACCATTGGAACAGGTCGATGTAGTGCGACAGCTTCTCGGCAATCAAGCCCCCGGATCTCTCGGCCAGCCATTTCCATCCTTCGGGGTGTTCCAGCCACACGGGCCAAAGGCTGGAGAAATAGTTCATTTGAAAATTGCGAATCCCCCCGACCTGTCCACTGTCGACAAGTTCCTTCGCCTTGCTGTAGAGGAGGCTGTATCGGCATTCGAAGCCGATCTGCAGGAAAGCGCCTGTTGCCTCCTGAACGCGCATGATGCGGCGGCACGCGTCGATGCTGTGTGCCATCGGCTTTTGGAGCAGTACCGCTTTGCCGGCGTTCATGGCGGCGCAGGCAACCTCATCATGCCGATCGTTCGGCGTTGCCACATAGATCAGATGAATATCGCTTCGATCGACAACGGAGGACCAGTCGGATTCGACGTCTATGCCGAAATTATCACGTGCGCGTTGGGCGCGATCGGGCATCGGTTCGCACCCGATGGTCAAGTCAACCTCGGGGATATCGACGGCATCACGAACCGTCTTATACCCTCTGGCCCCCAAGCCGATCACTGCGAGTCCCAGGCTCATTGAGCGGCCTCAAAGTCGCGAACATAGCGTTCGGTCACATCCTCGAGCGTCCCCGGAAAAAAGTATATCTTGCCGCGCACCGTGGCTTCCTCGCCGGGTTCGAGCGTATCCCACGCGGGGTTGGCGTGAATGCACGAAGGCCACGTATTGAAGTTGCCGGTCACACTGTCGCAACGGTCCAGGGCAATCGCCAGCATAAAGCCGGTCGTGGATCGTTTCGCCATCACGCTCCGGGCGCAATCCCTGGCACCGGTCATCCGATTGTCGGGAAACTCGCCATTGACAAATTCATTGATGCTGACGAATCGATCGTCTGGCCAGATAAAAGTGTTGCAGCCTTCGAAATCGTGGAACTCACAGGACGTGCCGGCCTGCAGACAGAACAAAAAAACGCCGTCATCAGCGGGCTCCGCACCGATGTTTTTGTAGGTAACCTCAAACGCGACTTCATCGCCTTCGACAACCAGGTGTCCGTTGAAGTCTGTTGCGTATTCCCGCTTCAGTTCAATTGGCGCATCCCAGTGAAAACGCAGTTCGCAGTTCTCCCGTACGATTTCCCATGCAGTGTAGCCGGGCGGCCGCCCCTTCGACCCGTGTCGCACAAATTCCGGGACACGAAAGATCGGGCTGCCCATGCCTACGTCTGGTTCGCCAATCGTGTCCGGATGGGTGATATTCACCTGAGCACGACCGGCAACAGGCGAAATGTGAAGTTCTGTCATCGAGTTATAGCCAACTTTCTAGATACCCCATCACTTCAACGCGCATGGCGGCAGATTCGAAATGTCCGATCTCGTAGCGCAGCAACTTCCACGCCTCGGGCGCACCGGCCTGGGCGTATGCTTGCTGCAGCTCCGCATCGATACGATCGAGGCCCGCCGGCGGCGTGAGCCGATCAAAGTTTCCGGCGAGCGCCAGGTGCGGACGCGGTGCGATGAGCGCGTTGATCTGACCGGCGGAAAAGTGCTTCAGCAGGCTGGGGACGTAGTAATAGATGCCATGCCCGTCGAGCCCCTGGGCGTCAATCAAAGCATCGAAATCCGTCAGGCAGCAGATATCGACGCATACCTTGATTCTGGTGTCCAGCGCCGCCAGCCACCAGCCCATCGTGCTGCCCATGGAAATTCCCAGCGTTGCGATCCGCTCGGCATCGACGTCCGGACGGGAGACCAGATAGTCGACCGCCCGCAAGCTGTCGTACATCATCATGCCCCACATCACCTGACCGTTCCAAAGCATGTGCTTGAAGATTTCCGCTTCCGTCCTGCCACGCCGCTCGCCGAAGGCCCAGGTGTCGAAGCACAGTGCTGAATACCCTGCGGCAGTCAACGCCTCGGCGTATGGCGGATCACAGAGCGCGTCCCGCCCATCCAGCAGCTCGTCCTTGCCGAGTACATAGTCACCGCCGTGGGCATGGTTGTACAGGACCGTCGGCAACGGTCCGGACGGTGTATGCGGTCGCACGAAGCAGGCTGGCACCTCCTCGACACCGTTTAGGTCGAGAATGAGCCTCTCAAGGAGATAGCCCGGGCGCGATTCCGTCGCCACGGTGGAAACTGAGATCTCGCGATCGCGGTCAGGCAGATCGCCGAGCAGCCCGTATAGTTGTTCCCTTTCGGTCATGAATATTTCTGCCGTAGAATCTCCGCTGCAGCGACTTGGTTGTTGATCTTCGCGTAGACTTCGTCGATCGGGACGACAGCCCCAGAACCGGGAGCGAAGCCACAGTCGGGATTGAGCGTGATACGCTCGGGCGCCAGATACTGCATGGCTCGCTCGACCCGCTCGACAATCGTCTCCGATGAGTCGATCTGTCCAGGCGCAACACTGACGCAACCCAGACCGATCTCGAAATCTTCGCGCAACATCTTGAACACTTCCATGTCGCCGGCTTCCGG
>CAUZJQ010000036.1:0-22104 GCA_963580095.1 Lentisphaeria bacterium
GGTTCAGCCCCTGCCGCTCGAGTATGGTGATCAGCACATCCAACTCGATGCCGTACTGGGGTTGCAGCCGGCGGAAGCGCTGCTTCTGCCGAATGGCATTCCGATGATCGAGGGCGGTCGCTTTTTCTCGAGCAACGAAGCCGACGAAGCAGTGCTTCCGGTGGGCACCGCCAACGCCCTAAAAATCACCAAAGAGATGATCGGCACTGCCAAGGTCACCATACGGGGCTATGAACTGACAGTCGTCGGCCTGGCGGACGACGAGCAGTTGCGGGCGCTGCGCGAGCTCGGCAACCACCCGATTCTGCCGATCAAGAGCATCCAGACCTCGGCGTTCGTCGAAAACGTCAACGAGGCCAACCTCGCGAACGATGCGACGATGCAGGATGATTCCGCCGTCTTCCGTGCCGACACCTCCGCCCTGATGCTGATACCCGAAGGCACCTGCCGCCGGATGGGCGGGCAACCGTATAGCGTGTCGGTGAAGTTCGACGACGACCTGCCCGGCGGTTTGTGGCCGCATGTGGAGTCGCTGTTGCAGGCCACCAGGGCCAAGTTTTTCATCGGCAGCCGTAATCGGATGACAGTCGGTTCGGCGGGGCACAAGACGTCTGCCGGGACGTATTACATAGGCACCGGTTACAAGACATCGGTTGGCGGTCTGTCACGGCTGATCATTCCGCTGCTGATCGCTGCAACGATCATTCTGAACACCATGTTGGGAACCGTATTCGAGCGCAAAGGCGAGATCGCCATCTACAACGCCATCGGTCTGAATCCGAAGAACATCCGGATGTTCTTTTACGCCGAGGCCTTTGTCTACGGCATCATCGGCGCGGTCGGCGGCTATCTCATCGGCCAGCTGCTGAGTATCGGATTGAGCAAGAGCGGGCTGGTGCAGGGGATCAACCTGAATTTCTCGTCACTGACCGTGTTCGTTGTCATTTTCTTCTCCATCCTGGTGGTCATGGCTTCGACCATTTATCCCACCTGGGTAGCGTCGGCCGCAGCGGTGCCTTCGGGCAAGCGCAAGTGGTCGCTGCCGGACCACGACGGCAATCAAATGCACCTGGTCTTTCCATTTATCTACAACCGCAACGTGGTGGCGGGGATCATGGGGTATCTGACCGAGTACTTCAGTCGCTTTACCGAGGCCTCGATCGGCAACCTGGTGGTCTCCGACGAAGTCCACGCCATCGGCGAGGACGAGGCCGGCCGCACGACGTATTCGGTCGCCTACAACATGGCATTGGCACCCTTCGACCTGGGTGTCACCCAGCACATAGAATTCGTCGCACGATTTGACGAGGTCGTCGAAAGCTATCGCGTACATATGACGATCACGCGGCTGTCAGGCCAGGATTCGAACTGGTCGACGACCAACATTCCGTTCATGGAGAAGCTACGCAAGCACATGATGAACTGGCGCAATCTGGAAGCAACGAAACACCACGAGTACGTCACCGAAGCACAGGTGTATTTTGAGCCCGTACAGGCATAACCCAGTCAATGGCATATAGCTGATGGCATTCGGACACGACAAGGAAATTCAGGAATACAGAAACCTGATGCAGCCGCCCGACACGTTCGAGGACGGCTTCAACTGGAAGACTGTCCTGGGTGCTGTTTTTCTGGGATTCATAATGATGCCGGGTTCCATGTATCTGTCGTTGGTCGTAGGAACAGGCGGCAGCATCACCGAGGCAGCCCGCTGGGTGACGATCATTCTGTTCGCAGAGGTCGCCCGCCGTTCGTTCAAAGACTTGCGCATGCAGGAGGTCTATATCCTGTATTACATGGCAGGCCTGGCGCTGGCATCGCATTTCCAGGGACAGGGGCTGCTGTGGAATCAGTATCTGGTGCAGTCGGACTACGCCCATGCCATGGGTATCGCGCAAGACATCCCGAACTGGATTGCGCCATCTGCCGCGACGATCCAGGCAGAGGGCGCCAATTTTTTCACCGCGTCCTGGCTGCCGGCGATCCTCATGGTGGCGTTTATCATGGTCATCACCAAGATCGATCAGTTCGGACTTGGCTACGCCTTCTACCGCATCACCAACGACGTCGAGGAGTTGCCGTTTCCGATGGCGCCGGTATCGGCCTCCGGGATCACGGCGCTGGCGAATACGCGCGACACCGCGCAAAGCTGGCGATGGCGATGTTTTTCGATCGGCGGAGTGCTCGGATTGCTGTTCGGATTCATGTACATAGGCATTCCGGCAATCACCGGAGCGTTCCTGACCCAGCCGATCCAATTGATACCGATTCCATGGGTAGACTTCACCAAGTCCTTGAGCGGCACGCTCGAGGCGACGCCGTTCAACATCACCTTCGACCTGGGGCTGGTGCTGGTCGGTATGGTGCTGCCGTTCTGGGCCGTGATCGGCGGCGGCGTCGGTATCGTCATCACGTGCATCGCAAATCCAATGCTGCACGATGTCGGGATCCTGTCGAACTGGCGGCCGCAGATGGATGTGGTCGACACGATCTTCATCAACAACATCGATTTTTACCTGTCCTTCGGCATCGGCCTGACGGTAGCCATCACACTGGTCAGTTGCCTGGAGATTCTCAAGCCGCTGTTGCAGGCAATCATCGGTCAGAAGGTGGCGGACGGCAAAGCACGAGAATCGTTCGGCAGCCGGGTACGGGGGGGCTGGCGCCGGTTGGTCACGAACAACGTCGAGCGCGGCGATTTTTCCGTGTTCATCGCAATCGGCCTCTACGTCCTCAGCAGCCTGTCCTGGATCGGTCTTTCCTGCTGGCTTATTCCCAACTTCGCTGAACCACGGGTGCTGATCTTCTTCCTCGTGTACGCTTTCGTCTACACGCCGATCACGGCGTACGCGACCGCCAAGGTCGAGGGACTCGTGGGTCAAGCAATCAGCATCCCCATGGTCAAGGAAGCAACCTTCATCCTCAGCGGCTATCGGGGTGTCGAGATCTGGTTTACGCCGGCACCGCTGCACGATTACGGCCGGGCGACAGTTGAATTCCGGATTCTCGAGCTGACCGGTACCCGGGTGATGAGCCAGATCAAGACACAGCTGGTGACTATTCCGATCGTGATTGTTTCTACGGTGATTTTCTCACAGTTGATGTGGCAGATCGCTCCGGTACCCTCGGAGGCATATCCCTTTGCCCAGAAAATGTGGGATCTGCAGGCCAAGAGCCAGTGCCTTATGTACAGTGCCACGGTGGAGGGCGGCTCGCTGTTCATGGAGGCGTGGAAGTGGGACTATTTCTTTGTCGGCATGGGTTCAGGCGTCGCGGCTTTTGTGTTTCTGGCAGCACTGGGGCTGCCGACGTTGCTGGTTTTCGGTGTCGTCCGCGGCTTGGGTCAGGGGACGCCGGCGGCGATTCTTCTGGAATTGCTAGGAGCCATGCTCGGGCGCTATTACTTCCGCCGCAAGTTCGGTGACATGTGGCTGAGGTTTGCGCCGGTGCTGCTGGCCGGTTTCTCCTGTGGTATGGGACTCATGGCCATGCTGGCTGTGTCCTTCACAATCATCAAGAAGATGGTAAACCCGCTGATTTTCTGACAATGGCTGAATCCTCCAAAGAATATAGCAAGATCACGATCCGCGCCCTCCTGATCGGAGCGCTGTTTGCCGGCTTCTTCGCATTCGTGACGGCGTACCTGGAGAATCGTCGCAGCCTGTACTTGTCGGCGACGCAGATTGCCGTGTTGCCATACATCCTGCTGCTGGCGATGGTGGTGGTGATCAATCCACTGATTCGCACCATTCGCTTCCTGCCCCGTTTTTCATCGACCGAGACGTTGATCATCTTCATCATGGGCTCGGTATCCGCCGGCATCTCGACCTTCGGTCTGACATCGCAGGTCGGCCCGGTGATCGGCAGCCTGTTCAACCGGCACTGGAACAATGACCAGAGCGCCTGGCACTTGAACGTCACGCCGTTCGTCAATGAATCGTTCTTCATCTCCGAGCCCGGTATCCAAGACGCTGCCATCGTCCATCGCGAGGCAAAACTGGCAGTCGACGAGGCGCGCTCGATCTACGACGTGGCGTTGCGCGACCAGAATGCCGAAGCCGCGGTTACGAAGGAGACCGCCACCCTGGACAAACTAAATGCCGAAGGGGCCGATGCCCTGGCACTGGGCGGTGCCAAAGAGCGGCTGAACGCTGCTCGCGCCATGCGTGCCGAGGCCGCGAAGGAATGGGCCAAGCTGAGCAACGAGCACGACCTGTCATCGGCACGGACAGTCATCGACACCTGGAAGCCGAAGATCGAGTCGCTCCAGGCGGAAACAGACATCTTGCGCAACAGCCTGCGGAAACTCGAGCAACGTGCCTTCGACAAAGTAGATGTCTTCCGTCGCGGTCTGCCCGATGGCAAGGTCGCGATACCCGGCTTCTTCTTTCGTCCCGGGGACTCCTGGGACAGCTATGTGCAGCGGTTCAACCGGCTGCGACATGGCCGCAAGGCGCTCAGTCATCTGGAAAAAGCCGATGCGATATTCAACGAGACAATCACGGCCGGCATGACGATGACCGCCGAACAGCGGCAACAAATCGAAAGCTTGGCTGACCAGGCGATGACGGCGCTGGAACCAATCAACATCAAAACGGAAATCGAAGCAGCCAAGCAAAGTGTCGACCAGCAATGGCAGGAGAACAACGCAGAGCTCCTGGAAACACAGGATGAACTGCTGAAGAAACAAAACACCCGGCGCCTGGCGGTCGAGAGGGAATTCGATGCGCTGGACCGGGACATCACGAGCCTGAAGCATCGTGCCAAGAAACTCAAAGGCGTACTCAAAGGCGTCGAGAGTACACAGGCGAGCATGCGGCAGCAACTGACTACGACCGGGGGCATCGTCACGGTCATCACTGCAATCACGACATGGAAGAGCTCGCTGTCCAACGCCGGGAATCAACTGGAAGAGCTCCGAGACTCGTTAGGCGCCATCAGTGCAAAATTGCCGGCGCTCGATGCATCGCTGTCCCGCTATCTGGTTGGTGACATCCCGTGGGGCGACGTGCTGCCGCCCTTCCTGCGCTGGGCCGGGCTCATCTTCCTCACCTACCTGGTGTTGATGGCCTTCAACCTGCTGATCTTCCGGCAATGGGCCCACAACGAACGCTTGATTTACCCGCTGGCCGAGCTGCCGGAATTGCTGGCAGTCACCGATGAAGAGAGCGGCCGACGGCTGCCGGACCTGTTCTCCAACCCGCTGTTCTGGGTCGGTTTCTCGATCAGTGGTAGTGTGCTGGGCTGGAATCTTATCTGCTTTCTGGAAGTGGTCCCCGGCCTGGCGCCCCTCGACCTGACCAACCAGTGGCGGGAGATCGTCCAGGATTCAGTGCTGCAACCGCTCAGTTCGAACACCAAGTCGACCGTTTTCTTTACCATGATCGGCCTGTCTTTTTTGATCCCGGCGAAGATTTCATTTTCGCTCTGGTTCTTCACGATTCTGTACATGGTCCAGGTGCTGATTCTCTGCTGGCTCGGCCACGGGCAGACGGAAAATTCCTTTCCGACGGAGTGGTGGTACACCCTCAACTTCCGCGGTGCGGAAGGTGCCGGCGGCATGATGATATTTGCGGCTGTGGTGTTCTACAAAGCACGAAAATATCTGTTCTGTTTCTTCAACCCCTCGGCGGTGTCCGATCTCGAGACCGCCGAGCGGAAAGAACTGCGTATCTCTTCGTTCTGTTTCCTCTTCGGCTCGGCCGGCCTGATTCTCATGCTGTGGCGCGGCATGGGTGCCAATCTGTTTTGGTGTATTTTCGGTTTCGTCGTCATCCTCATCATCACTATCGGTCTGGTTCGCGCTGTCACCGAGGGTGGCGTGCTCGGATTCCAGGCCTGGGTCAGTCCGTTCCACTTGATCCGCACACTGTGGGGCATGGACACGGCCTGGACGGCGCCGCCGCTGTTTGCGCCGTTGTTCATTTACTACTCCGTATTCTTCCTGGACATCAAGACGTTCATCGCCCCGGCAATGGCGAACTGCATCAAGATCCGTGATGACTTGAAGATGGGGCGGTTCCGTTTCCACGTTGCCATCTTCAGCTGCATCGTGGTCGCGGCCGTCGTTGCCATCACCACCCACCTTCTGCTGACCTATAACAAGGGCGGCGACAACATGAACGGTTGGTTCTACACCGGTTTCCCGAAAGGCATGTTCGAGCAGGTCGGGGCGATGGTAAAGACATCGCCGATCGACACCACCAAAACCAGCTGGTTCTTCGCCGGCGGTGCAGTGGGCATGATGGCGCTGCTTTTTTTCCGGCAAATGCTTTTCTGGCTGCCACACCCGATCGGCATGATCATGCTGGTCAATCCCATCATGAACGCCTACTGGTTCTCAATCCTCATCGGATGGCTGGCAAAGGTACTGGTAACCCGATACGGTAATAAGGATACGTATCGCATCGTCCGCGGCCTGTTCGTTGGACTGATCGTCGGCGAGTTGGTGGTCATTCTGGCAGCGCTAATCGGATCTCTTGTGACCGGCAACAATGTGCCAATCGACCTTAACCGAAACTGATCCAGCTGACTCCGAGTAGCATGGCAAACCACAACATAGAAGAACAGGTGGGCATCCCCTGGGGCATCGCCTTCACCGTCAGTTGGAGCGGCCTCAAGCGCCGCTTCATGCGCTCGCTGATCACCATGGCCGGCGTCATCCTGGCGATCGCGTTTCTGGCGTACATGTTGATTTCCGACAAGATCGTCGTTGCCCTGGTCGCCGCCAAGGACGACGAACTGAACGATCTTCTGCAAAAATCCAATGTCGACATCTTCGCCAGCAGTGGAACCGACTCGATGATGCTGTTGCTGATCGGCTTGTCGCTGCTTACCTGCCTCGTGGGCATCATAAACTCCATGCTCATGGCAGTGACCGAGCGTGTCAAGGAGATCGGCACCTTGAAATGTCTCGGTGCACTCGACTCGTTCATCGTCAAGACGTATTTCATCGAGTCGTCGCTGCAGGGCGTCATCGGAACGATAACCGGCATCATTCTCGGCCTCGCCGTGGCGGTCGGTATCGCGCTGATCAATTACGGGACCTACACCTTCAGTTACCTGCCGCTCAACGGTATCGTCATATCGATGCTTATCGCATTGGTGATCGGTTCGGGTATATCCGTTTTCGCGGCTATCGGCCCGGCGTATTTGGCTGCTCGCAAGCAACCTGTAGAAGCAATGAGAGTGGAAGAATGAGCGATTTTATAATCACGGCGAAAGACGTTACGAAAGTCTACGTCATGGGCGAGGAAGAGGTGCACGCCCTGCGCGGCATTTCAATGAACGTCAAGCGCGGCGAGTACGTCTCGATCATGGGCCCGTCAGGCTCCGGTAAGTCGACCTTCTTCAACATGATCGGCGGCCTCGACACGCCGACCGCCGGCGAAGTGACCATGGAAGGCTACAAGCTCTCGGAACTCAACAACCGCCAGCTCGCCTGGGTGCGCTGCCACAAAATCGGTTTCATCTTCCAGGGATTCAATCTGATTCCGGCGATGACCGCGCTGGAAAACGTCGCAATCAGTCGGATTTTTGCCGGAGTCGCACCCGACCAGGCCCGCCGAGACGCCGCCGCGGTGCTCGAGAAAGTCGGCCTCGGCCACCGGCTCGACCACTTGCCGTCAGAGGTCTCCGGCGGCCAGCAGCAACGCATCGCCATCGCCCGCGCGCTGGTCAACCGGCCGGCGATCATTCTGGCCGATGAACCAACCGGGAACCTCGACCTCAAGACTGGGCAGGAGATCATAAACCTGCTCAACGAGATGAAACGCGAACTCGATATCACGATCATCTCGGCGACACACGACATGAAAATGCTCTCCGCATCCGACACCGTTGCATGGATCAAGGACGGCGCCATCGAGCGCCTCGCCAGCAAGGGAGAGTTCGAGATCGAAGTCGGCTCCATCGACGGCCAGACGGTGGTTTAATGTCCTGTGGCAATAGGCTGTAAATTACGTTGACCGGACACTGATGGCGCGAACCTTCAAAAACAGCCACTCCATTGCCTGGGACGGAATCTCCTTCCCCGTGCCCGAAAACTGGAGCTTCGCCGCATACTCCTACAAGAAGAAAGGCGTGACCATCATCGAACTGGAGGACGACTACAACATCCGCCTCGAAGTCGAGTGGACCCGACCCCACGCCAAACTCAATCTCGATCGCATCCGCAAGCGCTACGCCAAGAAAGCCCACAAAGTCGAGAGCCACGCCACCAAATCGTTCGAGTACCGCGGCCTGCCCAGCGGTTGGGGCGCCCATCTGTATACCATGCCGGACAGGTTCGAGCTGCTCTCCGCCTACTATCTGTCGCCGCAGAGTGAAGTGTGTGTCTGGTTCCGCGGCCACTTTTCAGACAAGGACCCGGAAGACGTAGAAGAAGTGCTCAAGCTGCTGACCGGCTGCGAGGTCCGCACGCAAGGCATGGTGCCATGGTCGGTCTATGACATCCAGTTCGAAGTTCCCGCAAGATTCCGGCTGATCCGCACCGCTTTCCATGCCGGGCGCAAGGAACTGACATTTCAATGGCGGCTGCGCAAGTATCGCCTCTGGTTTTTCTCGCTGGCCGAGATCATTCTGCGCGACAATGACATGCTCGAGTGGGTGGTGGATTTTCTCAACAAGAGCAAGGATACCAAAGGTCCGAAGTTCTTCATCAAGGACGGCGGCATCCGCGCCAAACGCCGATTGCGCTATCCTATCGGCCACAATGAGGAAATCGGGCGCATGTGCTTTCAGTACAAGATCGAGTGCGTCCACCTCGAGAAGGAGAATCAGATCGCCCTCTCCATCTTCCAGTATCGTAAGAAGAGCGATCTCAAACAACTCGAGTAGGCAGTTTCAGTTCGATATGTCTGCGCCTTTATAGAGCCCGCGACAAGCCGACTCTTTGCTTGCATGCACCAGCGTGATTCAAGGCTGTGGCGCTATATGTCAGGCGTTGAGGCTACCCCCGATCCACCAGCCATGCGACCGGCGTATCGATATAACATCGACACGATTTGCAGGCTCGGCCTTACTATCTTACCTTACGATCTTGCTTATGTTCGCAAGCAGTCAAACTTACTAGAAAGTTAACAGCAATGGCTCCATTCGAAATAGACTCGCCCGAAACATTGCAGGATTGGGTCTTCCCATGGCCTACTTTTGATATCAACTGGAATCGCACCGCATTATGCATAATCGATCTACAGAACTATTTGGCAAATACGAAATCAGGGCTTATTGAAATGCTTAACAACCGCATTCCAGAAATGGGGGAGTATTACAACCAGCGTGTTCAGAATGTAATGATTCCAAATACTCGTCGGCTTGTAGACTCATTTCGAAAACATAGCCTTGAAGTCTTGTACACGCGCCACGGAGCCCTTCTCCCTGATGGTAGGGACATGGTAAAGCGACGACAACGACGTGATACTGATGCAAAAGACAATACCGGTAGACCAGCTATGTGGAGTGTCGGGAGTTTTGAGCATCAGATCGTTGAGGAACTTACGCCAGAGCCACACGAATTGGTTATAGACAAGAATTCGTCCAGCCCATTCAACGGTACCGGTATCGATCAACTGTTACACAATTTTAACTTAGAAACACTCGTGATCACCGGGGCAGCAACTGACATGTGCGTCGAGACCACTGGTCGAGACGCCGCCGATCGCGGTTACAACGTGATAGTAGTCGAGGACGCCACAGCCACCTTCCAGGAAGAGCACCACATAGCTGCTCTTTCAGGATTGGCTCGTGTATACACTCAAGTATGGAAAACTGACCAGGTGCTCGACAGCCTGGAAGGTTCTTTAGATTCGAAAGGATGAAACGACCGTTAATCAAATATGTAATCATATTTGATTGAGCACTCGAATTTATTCATACATTTCGACTCAGGAACCACGATCGAAACAAATTTCACGAAAAATGCTGTTCGGAATGCTGGATCTGCGAAGGAAATTCATCGTCTTTAAACGAAAGTTTCCTCCACATCTCGTATAGCAGTAGCGCAACTGCATTAGAAAGATTGATACTTCTATTGGATGGCATCATTGGAATTCTGATGCAGTTGTCTGGGTTAATATTAGAATCGAGTCAGAGAATTTCTTCCAGGGCGCTTTCGAGTGTCGCCACCGTGCGGTCGACGTTCTGCAGCTTATCGAGTCCGAAAAGACCGACGCGGAAGGTCTGAAAATCGGCCGGTTCATCACATTGAAGCGGCACCCCAGCAGCGATCTGGATGCCCTGTGCCGAGAACTTTTTTCCCGCCTTGATCTCCGGATCGCTGGTATAGCTGACGACTACCCCGGGCGCCTGAAAGCCTTCGGCCGCGACGCTCTTGAAGCCTGCACCGGTAAGCAATGCGCGGACCTTTGACCCAAGCTCCGCCTGAGCCGCTTTGGCTTTGTCGAAGCCGTACGCCTGGGTGTCCTGCATGGCATCACGGAAGGTGGTCAGCGCGTCTGTAGGCATGGTGGCATGATAGGCATGCGCACCGCCCTCATACGCAGCCATGATCTCCAGCCATTTGCGCAGATCGCAGGCGAAACTGGTGCTGGTCGTTTCGTCGATTCGCCCGCGGGCGAGAGCGCTGAGCATGACCAGGCCGCAGCACGGCGAACCGCTCCAGCCTTTTTGCGGGGCGCTGGCCAGAATGTCAACGCCGCACGCCTGCATGTCGACCCAGATAGCGCCGGCGGCAATGCAGTCCAGCACGAGCATACCGCCGACAGCGTGCACAGCGTCGGCAACGGCGCGGATATAATCGTCCGGCAGGATCATGCCGGAAGCAGTTTCAACGTGCGGCGCAAAGACCAGGTCGGGTCGCTCGGATGCGATCGCCGCAACAACCTCTTCGATCGGCGCTGGGGCGAAGGCGGCGTTGGGACCATCTTCGATCTGGCGGGCTTTGAGCACCGTGTGGGCAGCCGGGATGTTGCCGGTCTCGAAGATCTGCGTCCAGCGGAAGCTGAAAAAGCCGTTACGGATGACCAGGCAATTCCTACCGGTAGCGAACTGGCGGGCAATCGCTTCCATGCCAAACGTGCCGCTGCCCGGCACGACAACGACGGCCGCGGCGTTGTAGACCTGACGCAGGGTCGTCGAGATATCGTTCATGACACCCTGAAACTGTTGCGACATATGGTTCACTGCGCGGTCGGTGTAGACGACCGAGTATTCGAGCAGGCCTTCGGGATCGACGTTGGGCAACAGGCCGGGCATGGCAACCTCCATTGGGTTCTTCTTTCATTGATTTCCGCGGCCCCCATCTTACCCCGCAAGTAGCTGTCGTGCAAGATGCGCTGTCCACGGCGGACCGGAGCGCTGGTCACCACGGCAGAACCGCGGCTGCGGGGAACAGACGAACAGAACCGCGTCAAACGTGTACGAGAAAATCGCGGGACGCAATGAAGCCGCGCTTCTCACCCTCTTCGGCACCGTTGAAGTTCATGTCTTCCAGTTCGATGCTGATGCGGCCGCCATAACCGGCGTTTGCCAGGATACCCAGCAACTTGCCCCAGCGGGCGCAGCCGTGACCGGGAATCGTGTACCGCCAATACGTCTCCCCAAACGATATCGACGGCGGCGCAACAGCCGTCTGCAGGGTGCCGTATTCGTAGAGATTCTCACCCAGTACCTCTGTGTCTTTTGCGTGTGCATGAAACGTTACTGGGACGAACTCCTCGAGGAACCGGACAGGATCGATTCCCATGCGAATTAAATGTGAGGGATCAAAATTGACACCTATATTCGCAGTACCAACCCCCTTGATGAAGGTACGGCAACCTTCGGGAGTGCACGCGAGGACCGGAAAATTAGGTGCCGGCCCCGGCCAGCCCTCAAGTACGATCTTCGCACCGCCGCCGGGCAATTCGGCGATCTGCTCACACAACCGGCCGTAGCCCGCGATGGCGTGATCCATAGCTGCCCGGCGATTCTCTGCAGCATCGTCACCGAACGGACACACGAAAAACACCCGGGCCCCGTATTCGTATACAGACTTCACGTAGTCGACACACCTGTCGACTGCAGCAGTGCGACGGGCACTGTCCACGGCTGCCAGTTCGCTCCATGGCTCCGGCAGATCAACGGTACCTATAGCAACGCCGGCATCGGACAGTGCCTTGATCTGCTCCGGTGCCCAAGCGCCGGTGTCGACACATTCGAAGCCGTTTTCCTTCGCAAACGTTGCCAGGTCCCCGATATCGGACATCCATTCACAATTGCAGCGAATCCCGATTGGAATCGAACCGGTAGTTGTTTTGGCCATAATAAAAACTCCCTGGTTGAGGATAAGGCGGTGAAGCAGGATAAGAACATTCGAGCCGGACGTAATCGGGATGGCAAGCGGTGCGCAAAACAATATACGCATTAGAATAGCTTCAAGGATGCGTTTTGCTTCCGCCTCGACGTCGCCCCAGGCCGATCTGCGCTTTCTCGTCTGCCAGCCGCTGTCGAGCCACCAGAATCAAAGCTGGATACCCGCCATAACCGTTGTCGTTCCATGGCATTTATACAATAGCACGGTGCCGTCGCGGAGTTGATTCCGGTGTAACGTTGATTGCACGACCCCTGCCAGTCATGGACTCGCCAGCATCTTCCGATAGTGATCTTCGAGATTGCAGGCGACCGCGTGCCAGCTGAAATTCTCCACAGCCCTTCGGCGGGCAGCCGTACCGAGATTCTGCCGGAGGTCCGGAAATTCAAGCAATTTGACGATGGCGGCGGCAAACGCGGCGATATCGCCCGGTTCAGCGTACAGCCCGGTATCGCCGAGGATTTCCCGGTCGGCGGCACGGTCGAAGCTGACGGTAGCCAGCCCCATCGCCATGTAGTTGAACAATTTGCCATTGCCCTCGGTCTCGCCGATCTTCGGACTGACAGCAAGGTCGCCCAGGGCAAGGTATTCGGGGGCGCGGCCATACTCGACGCGCCCCGTGAAAGTGCAATTGCGGAGCACTCCCGCACTCTCGACCATGTCCCGGTAGCGCTCGACGTTGGGATACCCCATGATCAAATAGTGGTGGTCGTCGCGGGTCCTGAGCGCCAGCGCCGCGGCCTCTATCAGGAGTTCGATCCCCTGGTGCGGCATGAGCAGTCCGAGGAAGACAACGACATGCTTGCCGGCGGGAAGCTGCAGCTCACGCCTCAACTCCGGACTGCCCGGGCGCGGCGAAAAAACGTCCGTGTCGACGCCGTCCATAACGACGCCGACCTCCCGCGGCGGCGGCAACAGATTCCCGACGACGGAGTTGGCCAGCCTTCCGCTGGAAGCTATCACAGCGTCAGCGCGGCGGACGATCCAGCGCTCCGTTGTGGCAATCATAGGGCGAAGCAACTTCTTCACTCCGGAAAAAAAACCTTTCTCTGTGAGCTCGTCGACGAACCCGCCCTGCATGTCGAGAAGTACCGGGCAGCCTGTGAAAGGACGGCAAAGAAGCCCGATAAAAGCGCCTTCGTGGATGTGGCCGTGGACGATGTCGAAATGCTCGCCTCGCAAGGCACGCAAGGTGGTCATGAACAAGAGCAGATCGATGAAAATCCGTTGCAGGGACGCACCCGTCTGCTCGGCCCCGTACCATGGTACGCACAGGGATCGGTAGACCCGGAATCCATCCGGGTCACGACCGCAATGATAGGCGGCGAACGCAACGTTGTGGCCGCGCTCGCGCAATGCCCGGGCCTGCTCGAAGACGTGGACCGAAAAACCACGGTCGACAAAGAACGGGTTCGGCGCCACCATCAGCACGTTCAGTGTAGCGGACGCGGTGCCCGGGCTGTAGTCTTCGCCATCGCGGATGCTCATTGTGGCTCTCGCAGCCGAGGTTCGTCGGGTTTACGTTGACGGCAGCGGCAAAGCCAAAGGATGACGATCCCAATAGCCCCGTCGAGCAGGATGATCGAGACCAGTCCTACTCGCACGCACAACGTCGTCGCAATCGCCTCGCTGGCAGGCATTCCGGCCAAGACCATGAGACCAGCCCAGGACACATCGCTGGTGCCCACGGCAATGGGGCCGTGGATAGGGAGAATGCTGATGACGGCGGCGGCAACACCGACAGCCGCGCATTGAGCGACAGTCAGCGGGGAGCCGAATGCCATCTGCATGAGTGTATTGAGGACGGCCATTGTGCCCCAGATTAGACACCCTAAGAATAGGGAATGCAGACACGATCGCCAGCCATCGAACCTTGCGAAACCGGCGTGGGCCGCGCGAGCATGGCGTCCCAGCCAGGTGTCGCTGAAAGTGGGATTTGCCCTGGCCATCCACGCAGAAAACATGAGCACTCCGGCCAACAGCACGGTCGACAGCCCGAATAACCCCCACTGGAGCACGTCGAAGTGCGGCGCGAGGGGGACGAGACTGTTGGCGCAAAAGAACAGCAGCGACAGGGCGAGCAAGTCCGTCACCCGCAACAGAACCCAAACCGGAGCGATGCCGGCAATACTGCCGGCGAACTCGAACTTGCTGAGCAGTGCCAGAAAAGTGATCTCCCCGGAACGGAAAGGAAGCAGGAAGTTGAGGAATCGAAACATGGCGAAACTGGCGTACAGTTCCAGCCGGCGACCCGGTGCCGGGAAGAAGCGGTAGAACCGGATCGTTCGCAGGCCAGTCATGGCCAGGCCCGCGACCACAGCGACAGCAAGAATTCCGACATCCACCTGGTTGGCAACGCGGCAGAGATCGCCGAGGCTGACATCCCGGACCATGACAAGGAGAATCCCGATGCCGACGACGAGGAAAACCAAAGCGCCGGCACGCGCTGTCCGGCGACCGCTGGGAGAACGCCGCGGGATGTTCTGTAAGTTCTGCACGGGATAGCTTGCGATGGGAGGACCGAACCACCTGGACAAGCGGTTCGATATATCTCGGTCAACGAGCGGTTTTTTAAGCTAACCGACAGTACCAGGTTTTCAACGCCATATGATTGGCATGGAAGCCGCCGACGGCCGCGAACAAGCCTCGGGACTGTGGTTCCTGCGGGATGTCGAGCTCAATGTGTGACCGGTTGGCGCAGATGACCGCGATGTTCCTCGAGCCCTGTTCAGGGCTCCGAGTTTCAGCATAAGCCCCTTTATCTCTTCCTGTCTGTATTCCGATCACTTCATCTCGATCACCGCAGCGCCCTTGAGCGCATCGATGAGCCGCGCCAGTTTCTCTTCGCGCTTCTGCTTGGAGATCAGCAGACGCACGAGCCGCTCAGTCGCTTTCTGGCCGCGCTTTTCAATTTGCGGCTGGTAGCGCGCCGGATGGGCCGCGATATGAGCCGCCACATCGGCATTGGCAACCTCGGATATCTTGGCGCCGGTGCCCATGAACTGCGCCGCGTACCGCGCGATGATCATCGCGCGGATTCTCCGTTCGATCCCTTCATCGAAATCCGCTTCCTTCCAAGGCGGCACATGGTCCGGCTCAATCGTGACCGTTTTCGCGGTCCCGGTAGCGGCGATGACATGCGACGTCAACGCCCTGCTGAAGCCGCCTTCGCTGACAAACTGCGGAATCTCGAGCGCCTCCGCCCCTGCCGATGCCGTAGCGTTCCTTCCGATGCTCTGAGCCAGCGACCAAAGCGACATCTCAACCGCGCCAACCACCAACGGCTGCTCGAACGAAGCCTGTACCGCTTCGACGTCACCGACATTCACACCCAAGGCTCGCAGAATGGCAATCATCTCTTCCCAGACCGCAGCGCGTTCTTCGGCTGGCGGGCTGGACTTTGCTGACTTCGCAGCGGCCGCCGCTGTGATCCGCCGTGACATGAAGGACATCTCGAGGTCGCTCGCCATCTTGCTTATCCAGGCATCGCGCGCGGCAGCACGGTCTCCGGGCACCTCGGGCAAGTCGAGCTCACCGCTTTGCCTGGCCATTCTTTCGTACACGCCCGCCATGACAACAATCTCGGCGGTTGTCGCCTGGCGCCTGAAATTCCGGCGCAGTCGCTCCATCTCCACACCTTCGTGCAGGCCCTGTTCGGCGGCGGCCTGGTAGAGGATTTCATTGCCGATGGCTGATTCGATATGCTTCCGGGACATGTCCGTTTCACGGTCAGTGACCATGGTTCTCAACACTTTCACCGGCATCCCGTTAACCGATGCTACAGCCACGTACCGATGGCTGGGTTGTTGTCCATAGATGTTGAGGATGCTGAACGAACAGCTCAACAGGATGAGGCGCAAGGTCATTGTCTCCGGTCCTCCGAGATCGCACCGTTAATTACGTGAATTCAAGTGATTCCATTAAGACGCATACTGGCAGTACGAGTGCCGGCCCGAGACGCCGAACACCGAACAGTTCGCTGCACTTCTTCCCTTTCCGCTCACATCCGATACAGTAAACGATCACCGGCAGTTTACACAGTGCCGGTTCGGGTGCGACTCAAGAGGCGCACAATGTCATGGATGGCGGCCTGACAATTGCAGTGTGACCGGATCATACACATGGAAGTGATCGACAACTGCGAGCCGGGAGTGTGGGATGCGTATGTGCAACAGCATCCCGAGGCTTTCCTGTTTCATACGTCTGTCTGGCGCACGATCATCGAGCGCAGCTTCGGGCATCGCACGATTTATCTGGCCGCCATGGAAGGCGACACCGTCCGCGGCATCCTGCCGCTGGTGCAGCTCAAAAGCCTACTGTTCGGCAACTTCGTGAGTTCCCTGCCATTTGTGACATCCGGCGGCGTTTGCGCCGACAACGAGACAGTGGCCCAGGCGCTGCTGCGGCGAGCCGTGGCGACGGCCGAATCGCTCGGCGCCGGGCACCTCGAGCTGCGTCAGGAGAGCAACGTCCTGCCGGAGCTGGTGACCCGGGAACACAAAGTGTCGATGCGGCTGCCCCTGGCCGCTACAGCCGATGATATGTTTGCATCCTTTCGTTCCGAGATCCGCAACCGCGTGCACAAAGCGGAGAAGGCCGGCCTGGTTGCCGACATCTGTGGACCAGAAGGCCTGGATGACTTCTACTACTGCTTCACAACCAACATGCGCGATCTCGGCACCCCGGCTTATGGCCGGGAGTTTTTTGCGAATATGTTCGATGAATTCAGTGACCAGGACATTCGCATCGCCCGTGTGCGCCGGGGGAAAACCGTCATGGGTGCCGGAATCATGATCTTCTGGCGCGACCGTGTTGAACTGCCGTGGGTATCTTCGCTGCGCCGGTACTTCGAGTTGTCGCCGAATAATCTGCTGTATTGGCACGCCATGGCGCACGCAATTGAACGCGGCATGAAGACTTTCGATTTCGGCCGGTCAACCCTGGAAGCCGGTACCTACGAGTTCAAAAAACGCTGGGGCGCCGAGCCGCACCAGTTATTCTGGCAGTATTGGGCGCCGACCGGCGATGCCCCGGACCTCAGTCCCGGCAACCCCAAGTTCCAGCTCGCCATTCGCATCTGGAAAAAACTCCCGGTCCCCCTGACCAAACTGATCGGCCCGCCGATCGTAAAGTATCTTCCCTGAAACAATAACGACGACTAATTCGTCCGATCCCTGACACTTGAACCTGTCGCCGGCCCTGAGCCTGGTCGAAAAGGAACCTGAAACCTGAAAACGCCCACCAACATCCTGACTGTTGACGTCGAAGACTGGTTTCACTATCTCGACCCTGGCCTGATGAAACCCATGGGCCAGTGGACCGATTACGAAAGCCGCATCGAGGCGGACATCGATCGTATCATCACGGTTCTCGACGGACTGCAGACGACGTGTACCTTCTTCGTACTCGGCTGGATCGCCGAACATCATCCCACGGTCGTACGCAGCCTTGTTGCGGCTGGCCACGAAGTGGCAACACACGGCTACGGCCATATCCTGCTCGATCAGCAGACACGCGGCGAGTTCGCAGCAGACCTCGACCGCTCGATTGCGGCTATCGAACAAGCGGGCAGCAAGGTGGAAGGCTACCGGGCGCCGGGGTTTGTCAGTCAAACGTGGTTATTCGAGGAGTTGACGGCACGAGGGTTGAAGTATGACGCCAGTGTCCTGCCAGGGCGCTGGTTCAAAGGTGCCCTGCCAAGTGCCAGCCGGGCACCATATCAGCTGCCGTCGGGGCTCTGGGAGTTTCCGTACTCGACCGTCAACTGCCTCGGCGCCGAACTGCCAATCTTCGGCGGTGGCTATCTGCGCGTCACGCCATACTCGATGCTGGCATCGTCGATCCGGCGGCAGAACCGGGCGGACCTTCCGGTCGTGTTATACTTTCACCCGCGCGAGTGGGATCCGGCCCCCCCCGAGACCGGCCTCACCGGCTTCACCCGCTGGCGACGCAACGTCAATCTCGCGGCCTCCCGCACCAAGATCACCCGACTGATCGAGGAATTCGAGTTTACCTCGATCCGTGAGGCGATGGCAGCGCTTGAGCAGCCCTGACAACTTTTCCTGCAAAACCGCTCAGCAATCATCCCGTGTTGACATCGATAGGCTGCCTGTATGGGGTAGGTAGGGGGCAGGCCATTGGTTTCTTGACATCGACATAGACTGAGCTATAGCTAGCTGGCAACCTCGGAGAGCACGACGATACGAATAGGATGCCTATGGGGACCGGTCATTCATGTGTTTTTCTTTAGCCCATATAGACATCGTCGGATGGCAGAACATTATCGATGTGCGAGAAGAAATCGCCCCACGGCGTTTTCTGAGTTTATGGTCCAGGTTGCAGGACATGCTTTCTACCGGTTTTTCACAGATAGCACACCGTACAACCCCGGCAGCGGACTCGTACAGGCGACGGGAAGCGACAGTTCGTAGGCGTCGATTAGTCGAGAGGTGGACTTCGCCCCGAAGTACTGGGTGGGCCATCATGCAGCCGGCATTCCGGACGCTGTGTATTCTCTCGGCTCGTTTCATTGAGGGGGCAGACCGGACGGGGCGATTGATTTCACCTGGCTCCAGATGCTCGACATGCTTTGAATGAATAGAGACCCTGAAGGCCGTCTGCTCGGTAGAGTATGAGCTTTGTAGCTATCCGAGGCCCGGTACGCTGAGTCTCACGGAGGAGGGAGACGTTTTGAACAGATGGCTTTGGATTATTGTTCTTTCTGCGTGTGCATGCCTGTTCACTGGCTGTCCGTCAAGCAACGAAAGGAACCGCTCGGAAACCGACGGGAACATCGGTCAATGGAAGACGCAGAAGGGGACGCTTCCATCGATTCTTGTGGACGCAGGATGGTTAGCGAACAACCTCTCTATGACGGACCTGCTTGTCATCGACGTGCGCTCCGAAATTGAATACGCCACAAAGCACATAAGCGGGGCGGTCAACCTTCCGTGGACGCGGACGAACGACATCGTACGCGAGGACTTCCAAGTGGCATCCTACACGGTGATTGAAACAATCATGGGGGGAGTTGGAATCGAGCGTGGCAGACCGGTTGTACTTTATGATGCCGGAACGTTTATCGACTCTACGCGGGTGTTCTGGGTGCTCGAGGCGCACGGCCATACAAACGTTGCTGTTCTCGATGGCGGGTTCCAGTTGTGGCAAGCGAGCGATGGTGCTGAGAGCCAGGTGAAGACGCCGATAAAACCCCGGCAATTCGAGGTGCGTATGCGACCGGATACGATGTCCAGCAAGCTCTTGACCAGGCGCGCACTTGAAAAGGAGAACGTGACGATCCTTGATTGCCGTAAGCCTGAAGAGTATCGGGGTGAAAAGAGCATTATCGGTCGCAAAGGACGGATCCCCGGATCGGTGAATGTCGAATGGGTGGAGAACTTCCGAGAGATTCCAGAGGGGAGAAGGCTGTTGAGTATCGAGGCACTAAAGGCTCTTTATGAGATCACGGGTGACCGGCGAATCATTGCGTATTGCAACAAGGGACGCCAGGCAGCGGGAGCTTATTTCGCCTTGCGCATGCTCAATCGCAAAGTCTCAGTGTACGACGGGGCATGGTACGAGTGGGGAACCGACCCCAACCTGCCGATTGAAAAATGATGGAGGTTCGGTGCCAGTACCCGCTTCAAGAAAAATGAGAATGCTTCACCAGAGCCTGAGGTCACAGCCACTGAGCAGGCGCCTCGCAATTCTCGTGTTCGGCGGTGCGTTCTCTGTGATGGTGGCGTTTCTTCTTTGGACAACGTTTCATGATGTAGGTACGGCCAAGTCTGTTCGCCTGGAGCGGACAGAGTCCGTGCTGTCGGCGTTGAGCCGCGACTTTTATGACCTCTCGGTTCTCAGAGATACCGAACTCAACCTTGACCTGGTGGCTCGTTTCGAGGCTTTTGGTGAAGTCGAAGCGGTTTGCGCCTGGACCACCAACTCGAACGATCGCTACTTTCTCTACCAGCGTACCGACAACGATTTGGCACCCTTCCGTCCTCCGGCCATAGAGCCGCAAATGGTCGGACGGGCGCTCGAGTTCGTGCATCCGCAGTTGATCGATGGGCAGGTATACGGCCTGACCTACATCCGGGTTTTTTCCCCGAGGTTAAGGATAGACTCGCAGACCTGGCGCGTTCTCTGGTTATCCTGTCACTCGCAATCGCGATTGGAGCGGCCCTTTTCTTTCGCGAACTGCGGCGGAAAATCTCTGAACCGGTTCACGCACTCGTAAGCTTCACCCGCGAGGTGGCAAAGACCCGGAACTTTTCCAGACGGGTGGAATCCCGAGCCGATAGTGGTGAACTCTTGGAGCTCGCCGGGGCGATTGACTTTCTGCTCGAACAGGTCGAAGCACATCGCCTGATGTTCGAGAAGGGGGAGCATGAACGCCATCAACTGGAGAGGCAGTTGCAGCAAACGCAGCGGTTGGAGGCAATCGGGCGGCTGGTCGGAGGCGTCGCGCACGACTTCAACAACCTGCTCTTGGCGATCACAGGGTACGCACACCTCCTGGAGGATGAGATTCCCGAAGGCACAGGCGCTCGGGACGATCTTCAGGAAATCCGTCTCGCTGCGGACCGTGCCGCGGCCTTGACCCGTCAGTTGCTCCTTTTCTCCCACCGCGAGGAGACAGAAGTCGAAATTGTCAATCTGAACGAGCTTGTCAACGGTCTCGAGAATATGCTGCGTCGACTGATCGGCGAGGACGTGGCATACCAGACGATTGCCGACGAAAACATCGGAGCGATCCAAGCAGACCCGGGGCAACTCGAACAGCTTCTCGTCAACCTCGTGATCAATGCGCGAGACGCTATGCCAAGCGGCGGAACATTGGTAGTCGAGACAGCGAAAGTCAACCTCGACGCAGAGTTCTGTCGCGTGCACGCAGAAATGGAGCCCGGTGCCTATGTCCAGTTGACGGTGACCGATTCGGGTGAAGGGATGACAGACGAAGTACAGGAACGGCTCTTCGAGCCATTCTTTACGACCAAAAAACAGGGCAAAGGCACGGGGCTGGGACTGGCAACCTGCCACGGCATCGTGAAAAGCAGTGGAGGTTGCATAATGGTGTCCAGCAAACTCGGGAACGGAACGGTTTTTAAAATCTTTCTGCCGGTAACGTCGCAGGACAAAGTCTTGACGGCCAAGGATCAGCAGACACCTCTCACATCCAAGGCGATGAGCACGGAGACTCTCCTCCTTGTCGAAGATGAAGCTGCTGTGCGGCATGTCGCTGCGCGCACTCTCCGGCGGCGTGGCTATGTCGTCTTAGAAGCTGCAGACGGTTTGGAGGCTTTGGAATTTTTCGATGGCGGCGAGATGACCATCGACTTAGTTGTGTCCGACGTGATCATGCCTCGAATGGGTGGTGTCGATTTGCTTGAAGAATTGAAGTCGCGGAGTGTTCTCAAGAAAATGCTGTTTACCTCCGGTTACACGGACGACGCGTTTCGCGGGCGGAAAGAACTGCGTTCCCAGTATCCTTTCCTGCAGAAACCATACAGTCCGGAAGCGCTGGCCCGTATGGTCCGACAGATTCTTGACGACTCAACTGAGAAAGGTCCGGGTTAGAGTCCCAGTTTCTTGTAGCGTACGATAGAAGTCACCCTCGAGCCCCCAACCGGTGCGCATCACATGGTGCAGTCAGATCGAAAACAGCATCTCGCTGCGGTTGTTGTCACGCGAGTGACGTGGTATCATTGTGCCCTCGCCGACGGGAGTCGGCAGGCTGTCGGAAGCCTGCAGAACAGGCCAGCAGAGACAATAGAGGATAAGAAAGACAGTTATGC
>CAUZJQ010000037.1:0-21836 GCA_963580095.1 Lentisphaeria bacterium
GAGGCGGTCACCGCATTCACCCTGGTCTACAATCGTCAGGATGCTCCGATCGATCTGCGGTATCAGGCGGTGCGCCGGGTCTCTGCACTCTATACCGTGGATGGCGACCTGGAACTCGCCGCGAAGTCCCTGCTCGCCGCCTCGCAGCTTGAAGTCGACAACGAGCGACGTGCCGATGCCCTCTACTTCGCCGCCGAGACCTGGTTCAAGCTGCAGGACTACGACGAGGCTGCCCGCCGCTACGGCGAAGTCGTCAAAACCTTTGGCGACACCAGCGTCGCCGAGGACGCCCATTTCAAACAGGCGCAGGCGCATTATTTTCGCAAACTCTATCGCAAAGCCGCAGAGGCCTTCAAGGACTTTCTTGTGAGGTGGCCGACCGCTGCTCCTGAGCGTTTGGCAGAGGCTACGCTGCAGCTCGGCCTGGCCCAGAGCGAGGCGCGCGATCAATATACCCAGGCTGCTGAGACGCTCGCCAACTTTGCCGCCGATTGGCCCGACCATGAGCGTACCTCGTATGCTCTGCTGTTGGCGGCGCACGCCTACCTGGAACACGACCGCCCCGTCCCCGCCATGGTGCAGCTCACCAACATCATCGAAAACTTCAAGGACACCAAGGAATACCCCTACGCCATCTATTGGCGGAGCTATCTGCTGCTGGCCAATGGACAACCCGAACAGGCTGAGGACGACGGTGTCAAGTTCGTCATCGAACACGGCAAGTCGCATCGCGAGCTCGCTGCCGAAGTTCTGCTCTGGCTCGGCCACGAAGTCAGCGACGACCAGCCTACTGCTGCGGAGAACTATTTCCTGCAACTGGTCAAGGATTTTCCGGACTCACGCTACGCCCCCGAAGCGCTCTACCGTGCCGCCGAAAATGTCTACAACCAGGGTCGCCACGCCAACGCCATAGCCTACATCGACCAGTTGTTTGCCGATTATCCGGACGGCCCCGAACGCGTCAAGGCACAGGCCTGGTATCTGCGCGGTGACATGGAGTCCACCATCAACCGATTCAAGGAAGCCGGTGAGGCTTACGGTGCCTGCGCTGCCCTGGCCAAGGGCTCACGCCTCTACTACGCCGCCATCGGCAGCCGCGGCGACGCCTATTACTCGCTCGCTGGCCTCGAAGGCGAGGGGACCGACAGCTACGACGAGGCAAGAAAAAGTTATGAACTGATCGTGAACGAGTGCAAGGACGAGTCATTCGTCGAAATGTCGCGATACCGCGCTGCCAAGATTCACGAAATCCTGGCTCGGCAACAGACCGATCCGGTGAAACGCGAGGACCATATCGACTTGGCATCACAGTATTACTTCGACATTTTCTTTTTCTATAAATCCATCGACATCTCTGCCAACCTGGTCGACTGGTACTATTTTTCTCGCGCCGGCTTCGACCTTGCCCGGCTTTATGTCGAGGACGACCGGCTCGAAGCCGCCGTCACTATCTACGACCTTGTCGGCTCAGCCCGTATCCCGACCGCTCCGGACGCCCGCAAGCGCGCCGCCGACCTGCGCCGCCAGCAGCTGGATTAGGGGGGGTATGTTGATTCGTGACCAAATTTGTTTTATAGTATGGCTTGTCGAGTGACGGCTGATTCACATCGATATTATTAACAGAAATACACATCCACCCTGACAAGAGTCCAATCAGATGAACAGAAATCCATACGCCAGTGCTAACGCTTTCGCCGGAGCTCCAGTTCTGGCCGAAGCATGGGAACGCGCCACTTTCATTCGCAAGACCTACCTGCATCTCGGCCTTGCCATCCTGGCATTCACCGGGCTTGAGTGTGCCTTGATGGTTTCGCCTCTACCCGATATGATGATGAAGATGCTCAGCGGCAGCGGCTATGCCTGGCTGGCTGTGCTCGGCGTTTTCATGCTGGTCGGCTGGATGGCCCGTGCCTTCGCCTGCAGCGAACAACCATTGAGCATGCAGTACATCGGGCTCGGGCTCTATGTTGTTGCCCAGGCCATCATCTTTGTGCCGTTGCTGACTTATGCCATTCGCTTCAGCAACCCGGACGTGCTGCCGACAGCCGTTGTCCTGACACTGACGCTGTTCGCTGGACTCACTGGTGTGGTTCTGGTTACGCGCAAGGATTTCTCGTTCCTGCGGAGTCTCCTGATGGTCGGCGGCTTTGTCGCTATCGGGCTGATCATCTGTTCCGTCATCTTCGGGTTCAACCTCGGTATCGTGTTCTCGGGTGCCATGGTCCTGCTCGCCGCCGGCGCCATTCTGTACACGACATCGAAGGTCCTGCACGACTACGGCCCCAGTCAGTACGTTGGCGCTGCCCTTGAACTCTTTGCCGCCGTGGCGCTGCTGTTCTGGTACGTGCTGCGCATCGTCATCGCCCTGCGCAAATGAGATTGTCGGCAACTGCCGCAGGCAAGGTGTTTGGCTTGGTTGCGAAGCGGGTGGGATGCTTTCACCACCAAGGCCGCGAAGAATCAAACATCCTCGTTGGGGTCTGCGGCCAGGATGTCTGCCCAGGTGAATTGCCTTTGTTGTCTGCAGAGACCGAGGATTTTTTTCCTGTGCCCGGCACGCAACTTGATGTCAAAGGCTTTCCAGAGTCCCAGGAGTGTAGCCTCGTTCAGAGTCCTTAATCCAGGGGATGGGACCCTGTCGAGAGCATCGAGCATGAGTCGGAGAGTTCGAGTCAACTCTGAAATCATCGCGGCGTTTCTCTCCATATTCAGTGAATGGACAGAGAGACCATGGTGGAACCACTGTACGACGGCGCAATCGTCGACCTTTACCCTGCGGATTTCAGCTGCTATTTCGTGGCCAAAGCCCGCGTTGCCTGGAACGGCTTCCGACGTGATGCCATACTCGCTGGGAACATATCCGGAGGTCTCCATGAAGATGGCCTTGGTCAGCAAATTAAAAAAGGCTAATTGAGGGTTTGTTAGCATTGTCATCAGCATGTTGTGGTCGGCAATGTGTACATGTGATGAAGCTGGAAATTCTTCGAGAGTTATTGTGTGCGTGGAAAACTCGGAGGTGATTGTTCGCTTGCCGAACAACTGCTTCCAACTGCGCCCGTCTTCGGAGAACTCTCCGATACAGATACAATTTTCCGGATCGTCGATGAGATCACCAACCAGAGTGCCCGCGGTTGTGCCGACAAACTGCCGATTCTGCAATTTCGCGGAAACAGAGAAAGTCTTTTTGTCGGTTCCTCGCAGTCGACGTGGTCGTTTTATTTTTTCCTGTGGGAGAAACGTACCGCGCAGGATTTCAATGAAGTTTCCAGAGCACCCCGGATGGCCGCCGTCAGCGGCCTGTTTCAGTCCTGCGAGTTGTGCCCTGGCTATTTGATCTGCGGCAACCGGGTCGGCACCTTTCCCGGCCCAGTATGCAGCTAATCTTTCGACCAGCGGCACATGGACAGTCGTGTATTTATTTTTTTTTGTAGTCATCTTCCTTTTCATGGAGAGTGGCTTAAAGCGACGCCTCCTGGTTGCACAAAAGGCGTTTGGCTTTCAACTGGATCAGCCTGCCGGCGTCGAACCGTGACTCGATAAGTTGACGGGCCGCGTGCCGTTTACAATCAACGGCTGCCCGATCCGAAATCATCTCTGCGAGGCAAGCGATGACGGCGTCGATATCATCGGGATCGATGACGTATCCGGTGTCCTCGCGGACCACTTCCGTGATGCTGCCGACATTACTGGCAAGGACCGGCAACCCACTGGCCATGGCTTCCAGGATGACATTCGGAATGCCTTCGGTATCGCCGTCGGCGAGGCGGCGGCTGGGGACCAGCAACAGATCCGCTGTGGCCATGTGGGTCGCCACCTCGGAGGGGGTGCGGACCCCGCACCATTCGATCGCGTCGTGAAGCCTGGCAGGGACCATGGCCTGCGAAGCATTACGCTCGGGACCATCGCCGATGATTGTCAGGCGCGCGGCGACATTTGCCTCGTGCAATGCTCCAATGAGGGTGATGGCACGGTCAACACCTTTTTTTTCTATAAGGCGGCCAACGAACAAAAGGTTGACCAACGGGTCCGGGTTGAACGTCGTGTCAGTCATTGGCCAGTGCTCCAGATCGAGGCCGTGATGGACGAGATGTGTCTTGCTGCCGTAGTCCGGGCAACGGTGAACGAAGGCATCATGTACGCGCTGATTGCAGACAAAGACGCTTTCGGCGCCGCCGTAGAGGAACTGGTCATCGAACTTCGGAACCAGTGCGTCGCGGGCATGGATACTGATCGCGTAACGGGTGGAACAAGTGCGCGCGACGTGTGCTGTCAGTATCCCCGGTAAGTCAGCGAAGGCAGCAAACAGCAAGGTCGGGCGGTGTTCGTCGACAAGCTCGGTCAGGCGCAGGACGGCTGCGTTGTGGCGGCGCAGTGTCATTCTTCGTCGCATGCTTTTCGGGATTGGCAGGCTGAGTCCGCGGGAGCTGTCGGTGCCGGGCCGATCATTGGTCAGGTACACTGGCTCGGGTACGCCATCGAGCGGGCTGCCCTGTCCGCGGCGAATGGCGACATGAAGCAGTGGTACCCCGGTGGCAGCGAGCAGTCGCAGTTCCTGAGCGATGAACGTTTCGCTCCAGGTGGGAAATGTTCCTGTGATGTAGAGGATCATTAGTCTGTGGTTCGGAGTTCGGGGTTTGCCAGCTTCAAAAATATCCTGTTGCTTCGGCGGTATGTATGGCCCAGCGGTCCCACGTTTGAGCGCGGGCATAGTCGCGTGCGGCGGTTGCGAACTCCATGGTTTTGTCGGGATCGTTGAGCGTGCGTTCGATCGTTTGTGCCAGGGCCGCGGCATCGTTGACCGGAAACGTAACACCGAACCCATTCGAGGTTCGCTGCAGCACGGGGTGGTCACTGTGGATGGTGACTGTCCCGCGCGCCATGGCTTCGAGTACCGGCAGGCCGAAACCTTCCTCAACCGAAGGCAGGACAAACAGTCTGGCGTGCTCGTAGAGCGCCGGCAATTGACGTCGCTCTACATAACCGAGCCGGATGATTTTTCCAGGCCCTGTGTAGCGGCTAATGCGGTTTATCAGATTTTTGCATTTCCAGCCGTTGCGTCCCGCCAGCACGAGGTTGAGTCCGGTGCGTGCCGCAACGATTTCGTAGGCGTCGAGCAATTTATCGATCCCCTTCTTCGGTTCGAAGTTGCCAACAAATAGCAGGTACGGCTCAAGTTCTCGCCACTCGGGCTGTAGTGTCTCGGGGCAGGGGTCTTGCAGAAAAATGTTGTCGACACCGAGCGGCACGACGTGGACGCGGTCGCGTTCTACGCCGGTCAGGGTGACAATCTCATCGGCAACGGGTGCCGACGATGTGATGATCCATTCGGCGGCGCGTATCGATCTGGGCATGAGAAAGCGCATGTGCCAGGCGTTGCGGGCGGTACAGAGCTCGGGACGTCGCAGGGCGATGACATCGTGGATCTGCACGGCGTATGGCACAGTGCAGCGGTGCGGCGCGGTGTACGCCATGGCAAGGAGCCGATCACAGTGGTACCGCCGCAGAAGTTTCGGCAGGTGATACTGCTGCCAGAAGATGCGGCGGCTGACAGTCGTGAGGCTGTTGTCGACATGTGCACCGACATCGGGATATAGCGTCAGCGCGCCGGCCAGGTCGCAATCTCCGGCGAAGCATGTGGGCTCCTGATCGCCGTAACGCGCCAGCAGTGCCTGGACCTGATTGCTGACTGCGTAGTGGACGCCGCTGAGTGGTTTGCAAACGACGGTGGCATCGATCGCCGTCATCAATCCGCGCTGGCCACCGGTGCACCGATGGCCAGCATGCGGTCGAGGGAGGCACGGGCGCGAACTCGGATGTCTTCGGGCACGTCGATGACGTACTGCGTGTATTTGAGAGAATCCCGCGTTTCTTCCATGGTGATCTCGTTCATGTGCGGGCAGCGGATACTGCACATGCGCAGCAGTTCCTTGCCGGGGTTCTCTGCCAGGATGTTGTCGGCCATGCTGCACTCGGTCAGGATGAGGAAGCGTGGTGAATCGTGATTCTGCACATAGTTGACCATGGCGGTGGTGCTACCGGAATAGTCGGAGGCCTCGACGACATCGGGCGGACATTCGGGATGAGCCAGCACCAGCACGTCGGGGAATTGGCGGCGAGCGTTGTCGATATCCTCGACGGTGAATTTCTCGTGAACTTCACAGCGCCCATGCCAGCCGATGAGCTCGTACTCGATCTCGTCGTCGGCTTTCGGGGTTTTGGTCGGAAAAATGATATGCTTGCCCGTTTCTCTCGCGACGTTTTTTGCCAGGAATTCGTCAGGCAGGAAGATAATGCTGTCCGTGTTGAGCGATTCGACAACCGCCTTGGCATTGCTCGAGGTGCAGCAGATGTCGGTTTCCGCTTTGACATCGGCGTACGTATTGATGTACGTGACGACAGGCACACCGGGGTAGCGGGCCTTGAGCTGGCGCACGTCGTCGGCGGTAATGCTGGCTGCCAGCGAGCAGCCAGCGACCTTGGCGGGCAGCAGGACGGTTTTTTCGGGGCTCAGGATTTTGGCGGTCTCGGCCATGAACCGGACGCCGCAGAAGACGATGATGTCCTTGTCGGTTTCCGCCGCCCTTCGGCTGAGTTCGAGCGAGTCTCCTTTGAAATCCGGCACGCTATAGAAGAGCGTCGGTTCCATATAGTTATGGCCCAGGATGACGGCGTTTAGTTCAGCCTTGAGCTGGTTGATTTCGGCGGCAAGCTCGGCTTTGGCGAGCAACTCGAACTCCGGCACCAGGTGGCCCAGCACTGCCTGCATGTCAGCGAATGTCTCAGCAACAGTCATGATCGGGTTCCTTTTCAGTTCATTTATCTTATAAGGGCTTGTCACAAACTGCAACCATTGCCATGAACGTGGGCGGCGAATCTTCCGGTGGGGCAGGCCGCATTGCGACCAACCCCGGGCAGTTTTGTGTTGTTTGACGACTTCGGTGACAGCTATTTTATCGAAAGTGACGCCCACCGTCTATACGATCCTTGCCGAGTTGCCCATGGAGTGGCGTGTTGTCGGACAGAGTGGCTCCACGATTCTGCTGCAGTTCCACGGCAAGGGGATTGTCGAAGACAGCGCTGCCTGAGGAAAGAAATGTTTCGAAAAAGTTTTGCGAATATCGCAATCCGGTCCACTTCCTGCGACATAAGCACTTGGGTTGGGTTGATGGAAGGTCGGAGGCGAGCCTTAGTGCCCTCCGGCCTTCCAACTCCTCTTTGCAAAAGAGGCAAGTGCCACCAACCGGCACTTGATGAAAGGGATGTCATCATGCCCCGAAAGCCAACCATTCCCCGCTATTTCTACATACCCGAAATTCCGACCACCGAATAGATTCATAGCCCCAAGGGATACTGACGTGTCCGACATCGATATCACGCAAGCGCGCACCGACCAGAGCATCGGGCCCACGGGCTGGAATTTCCTGTACCACTCTCTGTTCTGCTGCCTCGATCGAGAGGCCGAGAACATTGTCATCGAGACCGGAGCGAATTGCGGATCCTCCACGATCACCATGGCGCAGGCGTTGATCGACAGCGGGTCGCGCGGCCATGTGCATTCCTGGGAGATCGACGCCGCCAACCATCAGCGCGCCTGTGACAACATCGAGTCTGCCGGTGTCGCTTCGCATGTCACGCTCTACCATGGTTCCGTTGCCGAGGGGCTTGGCCGGTTTACGGCTGATCTGGATGGCTCTATCCGATTCGCATTTTTGGATGGCAGCCATTTGCAGGACGATGTCCTGCGCGAGTTCACGCTCGTCTACCCGAAGCTGACCAAAGGCAGTGTCGTGCTGTTCGACAACACCTATCCGCTCCAGGGCGATAACGATCCCGAGCAGAGAGTCAACGGTGCCTTGCGCGTCATCGAACGCGACTACCAAGGCAATCTTGTGAATTTCCCACACACGTCCTGGTGGACTCCGGGCCAGGCTATTTGGCGGAAAGCGTCCTTTGGCTGGCGCTGGGGCGAGGCGTGCTGACTATTATATCGTCTCACAGTCACACCGGTGCTGCCGGGTCTGCAACCAAGCCGCGCGTTTGGCACCGCGAAAGTTGTTTTGGTAACACCACGAGAGCATGTATTTCGTCGCCTTTGCACCCGTGAGCTATGGCAGGAGCCGGCCGGGTGGCGGAGTTGGAACAGTTTCTGCGTTTGAAATGCGTGCTTGAAAAAAACCACCCAATTCCATCAGTTCGATTGCGGGTGCCCGTATGCCCTGTGTGGTGGATAATTGGTCATTTGAAACGAGAAAATACAGTGAGGTCGCTCATGGAATGGAACGAAAAATCAGTTCTCGTCACGGGGGGTGCATCGTTCATCGGGTCACATCTGGTTGATGCTCTGGTCGCGCGTGGTGCGGATGTCCGAGTCGTGGACGACCTCAGCAGCGGCAGGGGTGAAAACCTTTCTGATGCGCTGATCAACGGCGGTATCGAATTCATCGAGGCGAACTTACTGGAAAACGGCGTGGCGCAGGCTGTGACTTACGACATGGATGTCGTATTTCATCTGGCAGCGGCATATGGTGGACGCGGTTTCACTGAGCTCCATCAGGCGGAGTGCGCGACGAATCTGGCACTGGACAGCCTGGTGTTTCGCGCGTGTCATGAGAACGGGGTCGACAAGGTAGTATTCGCCTCAACCGGATGCGTTTATCCGACCGAGCTCCAACAGGACCCGGACGCCGAGGTACGGCTGGTTGAGTCGATGGTGGCGCCACCCTATAGCGCCGATAACATTTACGGCTGGTCCAATCTGATGGCGGAGTTGACACTACAGGCGTATCACAAAGAACATGGAATGAAATCTGCCATCTGCAGGCATTTCACAGCATACGGCCCACGCGACCATGAGAATCATGCGATTATGGCGATGATCGCACGATCATTCATCGACCAGAGCCCATTCCTGGTGTGGGGCGATGGCCGCCAGATCCGTAATTGGACGCATGTGAGCGATATCGTCGAGGGTACGATCCGCGCTGCCGAAGCTATCGACGACGCGACCCCGGTCAACATCGGCACGATGGAGTCGACCCAGGTCATCCAGGCAGTCGATCAAGTTCTCGAGTATACTGGCAAAGATCTTCCGATCGAATTGCAGCCAGATATGCCGACCGGCCCGCTGAATCGTGTAGCAGACAATAGCCTGGTGAAATCACTGACCGGTTGGGAGCCCCGGGTCAAGTTTTCCGATGGTTTGAAAGCCACGATCGACTGGTACTACGCCACACACAATCCGGACGAAGTGCGGGAGGTGTTGGAGCAACAGTTGACAGGCCGCACCGAGGCCGGGGAGCTGCTCAGCCCGATGAACGGTACGAAAGACCGGCGAGCAGCGTAACCCGTCGCACGAATCCAGGCTTAAAGACTATCAGACGCAGGGAAGTTCGTGGTCCGCAAAGGGAATAATGGATCAGGACTTTACGGTTTGATCTCACGGGCGCGAAGGCGCCGTGTGCCACACAAAAACGATCGATAGCTCTGACCAGTTACTTTAGTGCAGGCCGCGTGGATTAGACATAATGAACCAGAAAATTGCTATGTCCGATCATCAATGATATCGCCGACATGCACACGTGATTTCTTGACGCGCTCGCCGTTCACGAAAACACCGTTTGAACTGTACGTATCGAAGAGTGTCAGGCTTTTCCCGCTGGGAATGAGTTGCGCATGTTCTCGTGATGAAAAGCTGTCGGCGAGAATGATGTCACAGGTATTCCCCCGCCCCAACGTGACCCCTTGGCCAAGCATCGACACAGTGAACGATTCCGATGGTGTGTCACCGACAGCGGTAAAACCGAAATAATCGAATGCCAGGCTTTCTGCCGGATAAAGCTGGGCACAGCGGTCCTTATGATCCGGGGTGATTCTGGCACCTGTTTTAACGTTGGCAATAGTGATCGTGACACCATTCTCCACCGGGGAGGAGCGGTTGATCGGCTTGCTGTTGAGAAAAACACCCTCGTTGTTCAGCGGGTCGAGATAGATACCGTCGCGATCCCAGTAAATGAGTGCGTGGAAGGGCTGCACGCTGTCGCCCTGCAGAAAACAGTCACACGCCTCGTGATTGCCAAGGATGACCGGCGCGCCCTTCGACACGACCTGATCCTGCTCTTTTTCAGGGTCAGTTCGCCGATTGCTAGATTCTCGCGCACGAGATCGGGCCTGAACGGGTCATTGAGCATAGCCGTTTCGGGATGCGGAGATTGCTCTGCTTCATTGCCGCAGAAAATAAGCAGGGACTGGTCGATAGTCAGTACACAGCGGACGTTCTGTTCGGCGACGAACTGGCGTGTTGCGACACCGTTGACCCTGAGATGGTCGTTGGAGCCACAGTCCATGATCAGCCATTGATCGCCGATTAGTACGAGGACAACCTGCGTCGGGCTGATCTGAGGTTCGGCGATGTGGATATCTACGTTTTCACGGTCATTGCCAATCGTGGTGAGATGCTGATCCACGTTGATTGAGATACGACGAAAACCCGAAGTGGTACATTGTAGACACACGGTTCGAAATTTTTCGGCCGTGGTTTCAGGGGCCTTGCTTCCGCGGTCAGGCTAGGCGTCGTGGGGAGTTTGTCGATTTGTCCGGCTCATCTTCGAGTACGACAATTACCTTACTTTTCATGTCGATCACCTTGGCACACCTGTACAAATAAAAAAAGCTTTATATTTATTTTTTGTCTGTCATATAAATTTAATATATTGATCAGAATAAAGCATCATCAGTTATTAATTTGATTAAATATTATCAGCTTTTTGAGAGAGTTCTATGAGTAAGGGAAAGATTATTTTTTCTTATAGTGTAGCTAAATATAGCGGGCACAATGGCTGAGGACTGCTGGAATTACATAACGCCATGAGCTGAATTCGCGAAGCCTGAATTATCCATCGGGTCGCATGAAATTGTTTTGTAAGCTGTATGTCAGACGCCTTGCGCCGGCGCCCTTTTGAGAATAGATTACCAATAAGCCCCGATATTCTGGAGTGTAGTGGAAGAAAAGCCATATTAATGAAAACAAATTCCGAACATCAATTGAAGAGAAGGTGGTCGGTGGGCGCGACGTGGGGCATCATAGGATGCGCTCTCGCCTGCGGCTGCGCCAAGCCGGTTGCCCCCACGCCCGGGCGCCACGTCATCGTCAGTATCCTGCCGCAACAGTCCTTCGTCAGTGAAATAGCCGGTGATCGCTTCACTGTCGAAGCCTTGGTCCAGGCCGGGCGCAGCCCCGAAACCTACGCGCCAACGCTACGGCAGATGAACTCGATCGGTGCCGCTGCTGCCTTCTTTCACATTGGCATGCCCTTCGAGCACAGGATGTTGCCAAGGCTTTCGGAGCGTTTTCCAGACCTCAGCATCGTTGACTGCCGCCAGGGCATTGAGATGCGACGCCTGAGCGAATCAGAAGGGCACGGCCATGACCATGTCGGCGACGATCCGCATGTCTGGCTCGACCCGATGAATGCCAAGAGGATCAGTGCTGGCATCTGTGACGAGCTTATCCGTCTCGACCCCGACGGCGCGACCGTATACAAAGCCAATTTCGACCGCTTTGCCGAACGTCTGAACGAGCTGCACGACCGGCTCACAACCCTTCTGGCACCAGTGCGGGACCGCAAGATTTACGTCTTTCATCCGGCTTACGGCTACTTTGCGGATGCCTACGGACTGCAGCAGGTTGCAGTCGAATACGGCGGCAACCAACCGTCTGCCAAGCACTTGACCAAGCTGATCGAGCGAGCACGGCGGGAAAGTGTCAGAGTAATTTTTGTGCAGCCGCAGTTTTCAAAGCTGGCTGCAACGACCATCGCCGAGGCGATCGGGGGTGCGGTGGTGCCGCTCGATCCGTTAGTGGCCGATTACATTGCCGATCTCGACGCTGTCGGCGAGAAAATCATAGCTGCCCTGCAGTAACCTTCGGAGGCGTGCACATGGATTCCGTCGTTTGTTTCACTGACGTAACGTTCGCCTATGATCTGGTGCCGGTGCTGAAGAACGCATCGTTTGAAATCGACAGCCGCGACATGGTCGCTCTGGTCGGTCCCAACGGTGGAGGCAAAACCACGGTGCTGCGTCTTATCCTAGGCCTCATTCGGCCGAATGCAGGCAAGGTGCGGGCATTCGGCGCCATGCCGCGCAAGGTCCGTCATCGGATCGCCTACGTCCCCCAACATGCTCGCTATGACTCGAAATTTCCGGCTGATGTGATGGACGTGGTGCTGATGGGCCGGCTTGGCCGGGGCCATGCACCGCGTTATTCCGGTGCCGACCGTGAGGCCGCGGCGGCGGCGTTGCACGACGTTGGTCTCAGTGGCCACAAGCACCGGTCGTTCGGCGAGCTTTCAGGTGGCCAGCGGCAGCGGGTACTGATTGCCCGTGCCATTACTGCGAGCCCGGAACTGTTGCTGATGGACGAACCGACGGCCAACATCGACACGCCGTCAGAGAACAAACTGTATCAACTGCTGCAGCAGTTCAACGAGCGCATGGCTGTGGTACTTGTATCACACGATATCGGCGTGGTCCCGCATATTCTGTCGCGGGTGATCTGCGTCAACCGCACGGTGGCAAGCCACCAGAGTTCCGAACTGACCGGTGACATCATCACCGAACTGTATGGTCACGAGCATATGCATATGGTGCATCACGACCATTGACAAATCTGTTTCTGGATATTTCGGCTATGGACCGAGGTATCACTTCCGTGCCGCCTGAATTGATAGCCAGCAACCGATTCGCTCTAAATACGAGCCGACTTTGTCGCTTCAATCCTGGAATTTGACATGTTTCTTTTCTGGCAAGATCTGCAATCGAGCAACCTGCTGTTGTACGCTTTGGCGACGGGTGTTCTGGCATCGGTCGCGTGCGGGGTGGTCGGTACGCTTGTCTCGATACGGCACATCACCTACATTGCCGGCGCCATTGCTCACTGCACACTGGGCGGCATGGGGGTGGCCCGGTACCTAGAGAAGGTCGTGGGCATCGGCTGGATGTCCCCGTTGGTGGGGGCCACAATCGCGGCGCTGCTGGCGGCTGTTGTCATCGGATTGGTGACCGCCTATGCCGAAGAGCGCGTTGACACCGTGCTCAGCGCTGTATGGTCTGTTGGCATGGCAATCGGCCTGGTATTCATCAGCCGCACGCCAGGGTACAATGAGGACCTGATGAGCTACCTGTTCGGCAACATCCTCATGGTATCACTGAATGATCTCTATCTGATCGCCGCCCTGGACGTCGTTATCCTGCTGATCTGTGTACTTTGCTACAACCGGTTGCTGGCGTTGTGTTTCGATGAAGAATTCGCCTGGTTGCGCGGCATCAATGTGCGGGCCTACGACATGCTGCTGCTGTGCCTGACGGCGGTAACGGTCGTGCTGCTGACGCAGGTTGTCGGCATCATCATGGTCATCGCCATGCTGGCGCTGCCTGCTGCTGCCGCCGGTCAGTTCACTCGCCGGTTAGTCGGCATGATGATTGCCGCGGTGGTAATCAGCATCTTGTGTACGGTCACTGGGCTGGTGATCAGCTATGAACCGGAACTTCCCGCCGGCGCCACGATCATTCTGACGGCAGCAGTGGTTTATAGTTTGGCGGTCGCCGGTCGACAATTTTTCCGCAAGCGGTCCCGTGATCTCGGTACCCGGTAGCGGCCGACTGTTGCGAGCACAAAAACAGCCGGGGTAGGGCCAGCATCAGCCAGGATAGCCCGGCCAGTGCAAGTATCGGTACCAGCGTCCCTGTGACGGTGAAATCGTGAGGTGCCTCGCCGAAAACATCGGCACGAGAATCTGCAGTAGCGCGAAGATCATGCGCAGCCGGCACGTACGCTTGCGATTTGCCGGCTCGATCAGTTGCCTGGAGAGTTGCGGCAGATGTATCGCATGGGCTGTCAGATTATTGCCAAGCCATCACCAGCTTGGCAAAATAGGAGATGTCCAGGCGTTTGATGCCGGGCACCGGCATGCTGTTGTAATCGTTGCGGATGCCGAGCTGGAGTTTCCAGTTTTCCTGAGATAGGGGAATGTTCCAGTTGGTTGCATGCTTGATCTGGTAACGGTTGAAATCTTCGAAGGCCGGAGTCGCTGTGACGTCGGTGGTCAGCGTCGTTGTTCCGATCTTGGCCTTGTGGGACAGACCGATGTCGAGGCCCGGTGAGCTCTCGGTGCGGCCGTCGTTGAACGACTCGTGCTTATACTGCAGGCCAAGACGCCCGCGCAAATGCCGGTCCGGTTGATTGTGGAAATAATAGCCCCAGCCCAGGGCAGCTGTCGTGCGGAGGTCGAGCAGTTCGATTACATCGTACTCCATGCCCATACGCACGTACCACGAATTGTTGCCCTTGAACAGTGACTCATAGTCGATGCTGCCGTAGGCTTCCTTGGTCGAAAGCACGTCGTTCTCCCTGGTGCGGTTGCCGCCGCCGGACAGGTGCAGCTTGTCGGTGGGGCCTTGCAGTATGGCATTGACCGAGCCCCCGGTCGAAAGACGTTCGGTGTTGCCGGTCTTACCGGCAGTGTCGATGCCGACATCGAATTTCCATTGGCGCAGTTTGCCGGATAGCTCAGCCTTCATTGCCTGGACTTTCGGCGACTCCTCGTCCTTGCCCCAGGAACCGGTGATCGTGTCGCCGGAGATCACGACCTGGCCATTCGATGTTTCGATCGTCGTACGGTCGAGGTTCTGATCGAGGCGCCCCAGCAAGGTGCTGCCGCTTTGCAAGCTATAAAACCGCTCCTCGCTGATCGACATGCCGACAACCTGACTGGCACTGACCTTGATGACACCGCCAAACGACGTGTCGATATGCATAGCTGTGCGGTCGACGCCAACGACCGTACCATGGAGCACGGAACCGTCGTCGATACGGACCATATCTGCACGCGAGTTGGTTACTGCCAGTGCGAGGACGAGGGAAAGTACAATGGGCTTCATGGCGGAGGATTTCCTAGTTGTCTTTGGCCAATTTTAAGGCTGGCTATACCAATACTCCCGGCCACGTCAGACACAAGGGCTTTGCTGCAATTACAGTGTACGCGCGCCGACCGCGGAGCCCGATATTTCCTTGCGGCCTCATAGCAACCTTACGGTTGAAGAAATACGGTGCGCCAACGGCTGTGAAGCGGCGGCCGGTACAGTTGAATTTGCAGGTCCGATCCGTAGGTTAATCCGTACAAACACGACAGCATTGGTTTGGTGGTCGGATACCCGTTGAGATGCTGTTATGGTCTGGTACATAGCCATTTCTTCGACAATTTGTCTGATGGTCATTCTGTATCGTCTGAGCACCAACAACGGCGACAGCAGAAGCAGGCTGCTGGCGATCCGGACGACAGCCGTTTTCGGTGCCGTCGGTGTGCTGTGTGTGGTCAACGGTTTTGTCCTTGTCGAGAGTTCCGGAAGCCGTGGACAGAAGGAGAAAAAATCGGAAATCGAACTCAGTCTGCGCAGGATCATGGCGACAAAGCTCGGCGCTGCCCTGCGGCCGATGGTCAAGGGTGAGGCCCACGTCCTCGTGGTGTCGAGCCATGAGCTCAACAGCGATGTCCACGACGCCTTGCTGGAAGGCCTGCTCAGTGGGCTCAGAGCAGTCGATGAAGTTGTCAAAGTGTTCATTGATGAAGATACCGTGAACCAGTTGCCACCAACACCACCGGCACGGCAGCTGTTTACTGCGGCGATGCTCGATGCGGCTGTTCTCGACCATGACCGTACGAATGTTCTGGTTTCGTTCGTCGACGTTCCACCGGACCTGTTTTACGATTAGAAACACGAATTTCGCTCGTCGCACAACAGTACGACTCGCCGAAAAATCAGCCGTAAATCGATGGTTTTCGGTGTGCTGGCGGACGATCCGTATCTCCTCGACAAACCGATTGAGACCGGAGAGATCACTGTCTGCATCATTCCACAGTACCGCTTCCAGTACACCGAAACGCTGGAAACCTTGGCAGAAGATCCCGACGGCGCCTTCAACTCTCGTTATATCATGATCACCGAGGACAACCTGCGGGACGTAATCAAGGAACATCGGCAGATGTTCAAGCTCGATGGAGTCCTGTAAAGCGCCCGATTTGTGCCGGTCAGGGCACGATCGGCCGTCAGCCGACAATGCGACGAGTGTCCGGTCCTTCTCCTCGCTGTGTCGCGGGTGCGCCGTCTTGAATCATTCGCTCGATGCTTTCACCACTGGGTTTTCGAGTCTGCCGACCTCATCGATAGCGATGCGCACCATGTCCCCGTCTGCAAGGCTGAAATCATCCGGGGGAATGATCCCGGTGCCAGTCATCAACAGGCAGCCGGCTGGGAAGCTGTTGTCGCGATACAGGTATTCCACCAGCGATTTGAACGGCCGCTTGATCTGGGCGACGCTTGATTCGCCTTCGAACACGACCTTGTCACCGCGGCTGATCCGCAACCGGATTGTTGTGTCGCCCGCCAGCGGTCCCTCCGGCAGATAAATGCCGGGACCGACGGCGCACGCCTGATCATAGACCTTGGCCTGTGGCAGGTACAATGGGTTTGCACCTTCGATGTCTCGCGCACTGACGTCGTTGCCGACGGTGTACCCGATGATGTTGGCATCGCGGTCAATGACCAGCACCAGTTCGGCTTCCGGCACACTCCAGGTCGAATCACGCCGCACACGAATCTGCTGTTGATGCGCCACCACTCGCTGTGCTGTCGCTTTGAAAAAGAGTTCCGGACGGTCGGCCTCGTAGACCCGGTCGTAGACGTCACCGCCGTCGACGGATTCCTCCATGCGCGCGGCGCGACTGCGGTAATAGGTTACGCCGGCGCACCACACTTCCTGGCTGCCGACTGGCGCCAGCAGATTGGCGTCCCGGACGGCATCGCCGGTGGGCAACCCGGGCATTTGCTCTACCAGCCAGGCGCGTAATCCCGGCCGGTGCAGGAGTTCATCCCAGTCGACGTTGCCCAAGTCGGCGACGCGGCTGCCGTCGTAAACGATCACAGTCGTTGCGGTGCGATAAATCCACATGGTATAGCTCCTTTTACGCGACGAGGGCCACTTTCGAGAAAAAATTAATGTTGAACTTCGAACTCAAAACGCTGAAGTGAAAAGGTACTGTCTGCGCGGCGAGCGATACGTGCGAAACGACAGATTCTTGCTTCCCATCGGCGTTCGACGTTCGGCTATGATCCGACACCGCATTGCAGATCGTCGAAACCCAGATTCATCGCATTCATGCTGGCCAGCAGGCTCTGCACGTCCCACATCGCATTGTGGGCCTTGTCTTTGTCGAGCGGCAGGCCGAAGTGTTGAAACAGCGTCCCACTCGAATATTGCGTCACATCGATTCCGTGGTTGCTCACGACTGCGTGCAGATTGCAGTAACGATTTCTGAGTCCCGGATCCGCACAGCCGTACAGCCTGCAGTTCTCTTCGAGAATCAGCATGTCGTCACCGTACGAACACAGGCGCCCCGCATGACCGAATCGCGCGAAGGCTTCCAGCGCCGTCTGGAAACTTATACCTTCGGCGGCGATCCGTTCGCGGTCGAGGCCGGTCAGTGAGACAAAATAGTCGCTGACTTCCCGGTTTACCTGTGGCTGCACGACCAGTTCGAGAGTATCGACCGCCTCGAATCCGGCGGCTGTTTCGACTGTGCGGACAGCGGCTATCTGCACTAACTCCCGATGTTCCCACGGTTCGGACCAGCCACGTTGCAGCGATCCCTCCCAGGAGGTATACTCGGTGTCGAATATAATGACGGTACGATGATTGGTTGTGGTCATGGCTGTGGGTGTGCAATACGTCGATCACGGCATAGATTTCCATGATAGCGACAATAACCGCTGGCGGAGATTTCGACTGCTTGCGTTCCTGTCATACTTCTATCCGTTGTTCCAACGAGCGCAAGCGGACTCGTGACTGACCATCTGACGAAGACCACCATGAAAATCGCTTTCATCGGCGGCGGCGCCCGGCGGCTGCTCGGCGTTATCGACGACGTCCTGAGCCAACCGGACGTTTTTCCAACGCCCGAGCTGGTATGCATGGATTGCAATATTGACCGCGCCGCGCCGCGCCGGCAACCGCAGCTTCGTGAGCCTGGCCAACTGGGGCGGTGAGGGCTGGATCATTTAGGTGCGCTGATCGTTGCGGATTTGTGATCGAATAGCAGTGATTTGAGATTTGAATTGCGACCTCCCGCGGGGCGGGGCCGCTCTACCGTGTGGTGAAGGTCCCATGGACGAAACGATGGAACATGCGACGGACAGCGACACCGGTGCGATGGCGTTTTTCGATCATGTGCGTGAACTGCGCCGTCGCCTGATCGTTTCGGTGCTTTGTCTGGGTGTCGGTTTTGTCGTTGCCTATTTATTGCACGACAGATACATCAACTGGCTGCTCAGCCCCATCGGTGAACAGGTCTACATCACCAGCATCGAGGAAGGGTTCATGATGAAGCTGCGGGTGTCGGCGTACGTCGGCCTGATCTTATCGTTCCCTGTACACGTTTACAATATCGTTGCTTTCGTCATGCCGGCCCTGACCGGACGCGAGCGCAGTTTCCTGCGGGCCATGCTGGGAGGCAGCCTGGCACTGCTGCTGATCGGTGGGTATTTGGCATACTTTCAGATCCTGCCGCTGTCGTTCCAGTTTCTGAAGAATCCGGCGTTCGTACCTGAGGGTGCCGGGACGCTGCTCGGCTATCAGAAAAACTTACTGTTCGCGCTGCGGCTGCTGTTCGCCTTCATCATTTTGTTCCAGCTACCCCTGGTTATGATCCTGTTGATGGCGATGAACGTAGTGGATCGGCGGCAAATGTTGAAAGGCTCGCGCTACGTCATCGTGCTGATTTTCGTGTTGAGCGCCCTGCTCACGCCGCCCGACCCTGTGTCACAGATCGGCCTGGCCCTGCCCTTGATCATATTGTTTTACCTAAGTATATTAGCAGCAAGAATTTTTAGATTTGGAGAACCTGACCGATAAACCGGAGCAATGAGCCATGGCCTTCATCGGCGGGCAAGAAACCCTGATCATAGCAGGCATCGTCTTCCTGTTGTTTGGCGCCAGTCAGATTCCACGGCTGGCGCGGTCGATCGGCCGCGCCCGCAAGGAATTCGAGACTGGGCTCAAGGAAGGCGAAACGTCCGCGGCCGAGGACGACACCAAGTCCGAGACGTGATGCGCCAATGGGTCCCGTAAGAGTTGGTGTCATCGGAGTGGGCGTGCTCGGACAGCATCACGCCCGGCTGTATCGTGAGTGCCCCGACAGCGAGTTGGTCGGTATCTACGATAGCAATCCCGCGTCCTCGCAAACCGCGGCAGCGGAGTTCGAGACCACCGCCTTCGCCACGATCGATGAGCTCGTCGACGCTGTCGATGCCGTCAGCGTTGCGGTTCCTACCACCCTGCACCACGCCATTGCCACCGACTTGTTGCAGCGTGGCTGCCACGTACTGGTCGAGAAGCCGCTGGCGGCAACGGTCGAGGAAGGCCGGGAGCTGGTCGCACTGGCGCAGCGGAACAAGCTTACCCTGCATGTCGGTCACGTTGAACGCTACAACCCGGTGATTACGTACCTGGAGCAGCGTGTCGACAATCCGCGCTTCATTGAATCCCACCGCCTGGCGCCTTACCCACCGCCGCGCCCCGGTATGCTGCCACGCGGGACGGAGGTAGGCGTTGTGCTCGATCTGATGATCCACGATATCGACATCATCCTGCACCTGGTGAACAGCGAAATCGAACGAGTCGATGCCGTCGGCATTCCAGTGCTGAGCCCGACGGAGGACATCGCCAACGCACGGCTCAAGTTCGCCAACGGCTGTGTTGCCAATATCACCGCCAGCCGAGTCAGCATGGAGTGCATGCGCAAGATCCGGGTATTCCAGTCGAACGCCTATCTGTCGCTCGACTACCAGGAGCGCACCGGCGAGGTCGTGCTGCTCGACGGTATGTCGATCAATCGGGAGCCGGTACCGATCGAGGATCACAACGCGCTCGAGAAAGAGCTGCGCGCCTTCGTCAGCTGCACCCAGACCGCCCTGGACACTGGCGAGGTGCTGGCGGCGGCAAACTCGGCACAGAACGGTCTGCGAGCCCTCGAAATCGCCGATCAGGTAACGCAGCAGATGTGATTCGAACAGTGCTCGGCATTTGGATCCCGCATCCAGTATCCCGCCGGCATCAGGCAAAAACCATGCTGTCAGCATGGCTTCGGTGGAGCGGAAAAGGAAGATTCGACACAGTTGTGACGGGTATCGTTCCTGGTTGTCGAGATCCTGCCCCCGCCATACCCGGCAGCGATTCTCGAAGTGGAACGGAATTCTGGAAAATGGTCGGGGTGGCGAGATTCGAACTCGCGACCTATTGCTCCCAAAGCAATCGCGCTAACCAGGCTGCGCTACACCCCGAGCAAGTGCATACAAGGATACACCGGCAAACGACCAATAGACTGTGGAACGCAACGGGTGTCAACATATGTTGGACGGATCGCCGCCGACTACCCTACGCGGGAGAAATTAGGCGGTGCCGGGATCGATCGAAGCATGAGCGCGGCCTTTGAGATGATCGTAGGGGGCGCGGTCGAGGATACGGTCGTCCTCGCACGGGCCGCCCATCGTGAAGTGGTATATGCTCTGATATGCACCGCTGCTCAAGTCGAAGATCTCGTGCACAGGCTCGTCGAAAAAGCAGCCCATGCCGGTGCCGCGAATCCCCGCCGCTTCGGCCTCCAGATACAACAACTGGCCGATCAATCCCGCTTCCCAGTGCATGCGCCGGTAGGCGTTCGCACCAAAATTTTCGAGATGGGCGCGGAAGTTGGCGAGGATGCCCAGGCTGAAAGCCCCGTCGGCAGCGATCTCCTGGCGGCATGACACGATCTGTGATTGCTCACGATAATCGCCGCTTGCAAGGTGGTAGAAGCCGATGTGCGTTGGCGCGTTTGCGGGTTTCTCCCAGGTGAACGATGGTTTCATCGCTGCCTGCAGGTCTTCCAGCGCCACGGTCGAGCGGTGCAGAAAATACAAACCGGATGCGAGATCCTCGACGCGATGCACGAACAGGATGAGGTCACAGGTCGGCGTCCAGCAAAGCGAATCAAACGGCGCGACGTTGGTGCGATGCAGCGAGCGGTCCATGATGACGTAGAAGGCGTCGGTGCTGAGGTGGGTCTCACCGTCCAGGTCGATTGAACTGCGCCGCTGCCGGATGATCTGCGTCGCGCCGATAGTGGTCGGTGGACTGGCCGGCGGCGGCAACGTATCCTTTCCGGGATCGTCCGGCGCCTCGACAGTATCCAGTGTCGACGCTGCAGCGACTTCGTCGATCGGTGGCCAGGGATGGTGCTCCTGACTCAGCCGTCGTGGCTGCCCGTGCCACTCGCCTTTGCCGGTCGCTGTGGACAATGTATCGGAGATTCCCGAGACGTGCGGTGCCAGGTCATTCGTGCGCCAGACAGGATTCGGCGTCACCATCATAAACCCTTCGACGTGTTCCTCTTCACCGGCTGTGAAACCTTCACGATCCAGTCCCAGCCAGCCGGCCATCCGTGCCGATTCGAACGAAATCATCCGGCAATGCCAGCCAAGCACCGCAGCGGCGTAGCGCAAGCTGCCGATAACATGGCCCATATCGAGCTGGCAGTAGCGGAACGCGCGCACGCCGTACTTCCACGACTCGCGCCAGTAGATCGACGTCATTCCTACCAGCACACTGTCTGCCGGCAATGCCGAGGCGACGGCCGCGGCATCCGCGTCGGTGAACGTGCAGCGGGTCTCCAGACAATGGTCGTGGCTGTGATAATGGTGCACACCGGAGGTGATACCCGAGGTGTCGGCGGTAATCAGGTAGCCTT
>CAUZJQ010000038.1:0-21426 GCA_963580095.1 Lentisphaeria bacterium
GCGTTGATGGTTCGGATGGTTTCGGGAAATGCGTTCTGACCGTGCGCAGAATGCGCGGCAACGCCAGTGATCATGACCATGATGTAAACTATCCTTTTAATGGGGGACTCCGCGGGTTTGAAACTGTTGGGTTGCCGGGTGGCAACCGGCATTCTCAAAGGAAATAACTTGACGATGCAATGGATATTTCCAAGCTTATCGGTCAGTGCCGTGGTCCATGTATTCTTTGTCCAATATCAGAGTGTCGTCGGCCTCATCGACGATCTGCTCGGACACCTGAGAGAACCTCGGATTCAGGATCGTGCACTCGGATACGCCTTTGGCGATTTTTATCCCTGTCTTGCCGCTGGCGAAGTAGAGGTAGTTCAGATGCATCGTGTCGCCGCGGCGCATGTCGACGCCGGTGTTGAAGCCCTCAATAGTGGTGTTGCTGATCACAAACTGATTGGTCGTATTGATGAGGAATGCGGTGCCGATGTTGCCGATGATACAGTCGTAGAAACCGAAACCGATGGAACTGTTGTTCACCTCGATCGCCGTATCGCAGGCCGCGACCGACACTTTGCGAAAGGTGTTGTACATGGACGCCTCGTTGCCGCCGTCCAGCAGGATCCCCTTGGCGAATCCTCTGATCTGCACATCCTCGACAAGCGAATAGCTTTGCTTGGTGTAATCCATACCCACTTCGCTGGATTGGCGGTCCATGCCGTTGAGGGTCAGCCCCCTGATCCGCCAGCCGGAGGTACGCACCGACGGATCGGGAGCCTGCAACATGGTCTTGACGATGCCGCGCAACACCGCCCGAGCACCGATCAGGCGCGTCTTGTTGCGCAACTTGATTGTCTTGCTCACCGCATAGGTGCCGGCCGGCAGGAAAACTCGCCCTCCCTGATGGCAGGCATCGATCGCGGCCTGGATGGCAGCGGTGTCATCGGTCTTGCGGTCGGCCTTGGCCCCCCACCATTGGGGATAGACTTCCTTGACGAACCGTGAGTCAAACAGAACCTGGCCGGGCCCCTCGAAAATGTGCGCCAGCGGCGCCTGGATCGGCCCGGCAATGGTCAGTGCCGCACCGTCGGCAACCGCGACCCGGCCGCCCATTTCAAACTGCAGACAAATATTCGAGGGCACTTGTAGATCGTTCGCGACGGATTCCACCGATTTGATTTTTAACGTTGCCGGCTTGTCCCCGAGATCGAACACCTGCCGCGCCAGCCCCTTCAGTTTAGACCGATCGACGGGCGCGGGCTTCGGCAGGCGCGACCTGCCATCGACATAATGCGCTCGGACCTCCCGTGCCGACAGTGGCCGGCGGTATATACGTACCTCGTCGATCATGCCGTTGAAATAGGCATCACGGGTGCGTCCGATCCAAACGCTTTGCCCGCTGCTCTTGATTGGTTCCGACAGGGAGTACATGGCATCCAACTCGCCGTTCAGATACACCCGCATCTTGCTGCCGTTATAGGTGCCGACCACGTGCGACCACTCGCCCAAGGGGACGGGCACCCGCGGGTTGTTCCCGCCGCCGGATACATAGAACCACGCTGTCGAGTTGGCATTGAATGCGAGGGCATAGGACGAATGCGTCTTGCCGATGATCCACGTCTCGCCCGGCGGTCCGGTGTACGGGTAGATCCAGGCCTCCAGCGTGATGTGTTCGCTGATATCCAGGATCTCCGCGTCGCCGCAATCGACGTAATCATCGACACCATCCAGTTTCAGCGCGGTGCCGATGCCGGCATCGGGCGTCCAGGCGGCGCCGTTTTTCAAAACGCCGTTGTTGTTGTTGTCAGTGCGGTCGCGGGCGGTCTCGCCGTCGCCGGCTTCGAAGGTCCACCAGGCCACGAGGTCGCTGTCCCCGAGATAATCCAGGGCTGCGCTGCTGAACGTCGTGTTCAGGGCAACCAGAACCACGGTCATGAGTGTGCGAGTTGTCATCAGTCCTCCGTATCAAAGTTTAGTGTCAGCGGTTCTTTTATGAAGCTGGTGCCGTACCCCATGGCCATGCCCCTGATCCCCTTTTTCATCACCACTTTCTTACGGGTACCCCATGTAGTGTAGAACGCCAGCCCGGTATCCTCGAGATTCCCGACCAGCCACTTGCAGAACGCGCCATGCCCAGGCCACCAAATGTCTGTGTATGCCTTGGGATAGCTTACGATCTTCAACCGGTAGGCCTCGAAGGTATCGACGCCGGTTTTCAGTTCCTGCCAGTTTTCCGGCGTCTCTTTTGTCTGCCAAGTGCGATAGGCAATGAGCATCTCGGTCAGCAGCTTAATGAAATCAAACTGGTCCCTCGAAAGCCGGACCCAGCCCTGCGTCCGTTCTGTCTCGGCCTCCTTTTCCGCTTTCTGGATGAGCGCTTCAAGCTGTTGAAGAAACGCGGGTGGATACTGGGCCAGAAACAAGTTGGGCGTGTTCAACCACCGCGGCAACCTGGTGTTCCGGCCGTTCGCGGAGATGTCATTCTTGTCGATCGGTACCACGTCACGCAAGCGTGCTTCCAGCACGTCGAAAAACTGCGTCATGGTGCCGCTCGCCTTGCCGTACACGCCGTTACAGTATTCCTCGATGATGGCTTTGTAATCCTCAGACGGATCGCCCATCAGCCTGCCGGCCATATAGAAGACCCGGCCTTGCAGACCCCATATCGCCTCGGGATCCAGGCCCAGACCTACAAAGCCTTTCCTGTGCAGATACTGGACTCTCTCGGCTGTTTCCCCGGCCGTCATGTGGAGATTCAATCCCATCTGGCACTGGGTGTTGAACCAAACGCTGAAACCCGCCAGGCCGGCGACCTTGCCGGACCAGGCCTCGATATACTCCGGATCCATGTGCATGAGCTCGCCGATTACATTGTCGCCGAAATAGTTGATCTTCTTCGACGGCCACGCTGTCGGTGCATAGCACATGAGCATGACCATCTTGTCCGGGTGGGATTTGGCTACTTCGTCAATTACCGCCTTGTGCAGAAGGAATAGCCGCTCCGGCGGGTTGTCCCTGAGTTTTGTCCGCTGAAATTTCTCCCAGCGCATGCCCGTGGGGAAGCCACGATAGTTATCCAGTTTCTCGCATTCGGGGCACTGGCACCGGCGATAGCCGTCCTCCTGTCCGATGGATTTCCAGTCCAATCCCCCATCGAGTCGATCTCGCACGTATTCCACCAGCAGCCTTTTCACATCAGAATTGCTCGAGCACAGGTGATGTCCATACGGCGATTCTCTGGTCCATTCGGCATTCCTGCGCTCGCCGCCAATCAGGGCATAGTACTCGGGATGGGCCTTGCCGTATTTCTGCTGGGAGACAGCCGCATAGTAGGTGTGCCCGCCCGCCGCCACCTTGACAGCCTTGCGATAGTTGTTGGCCAGCGCGGCGATCGCCTTGCCCGGCTCGCCCAGAACATTCTCGTCATACGGGGAGCGGTTGCCGTTGTAGGCGAAGGCCGGCTGGAAGATCTCGTCGAGGTCTTGCGGAACGAAAATATTCTCGCTCTGTGGGACGAGCTCTCCCTGGGGGCCGGGAAGAAACCACCGGACCCCGCAAAAATCCTCGAGGAATTTGATGACCGCCCTGCACGTGCCTCTGGCGCCAACCCAGTCGCATGTCTGACTCGAACTGCCGTCACCCGGAACGGCCTGCACATTGAGTTCGGGATCATCCAGGCCAAGCAGGTAAAGCACGTTATCCTTCACAATCAGCTTGCAGCCGTCGTACTTCAGGCCGCTGCTGTCAATGCCGTCCCTGGCGGCCATTCTCGTCTGACCGACTGAGATGAGGGCGCCCGAAGGCGCCGCCATGTCTTCGGTGATTGCGCTGAGCTTTGCACCCGTGGCTTTCTGGACATATTCCTGAAGCCACTTGACCGCCTCATTGGTCCACTTGCCTGGATTCGCAGGTGTCACAATGGTGGCTGTTGCCCGGCCGCCTTTTACAAGAGTCAGCATTTGTTTCGGTTTCAGTTCGAGCAGGACCACGTCATCCAGGAAGAATGATCCGCTCCCATTCATCGAGTCGGGCGGCACACCTCGGAAAATCACTTTTGAAAGACCTCTCCCAGCCGGAACGTTTGCCTTTGCCGGCGTAAACTTGGCGAGCCATTCGTCGTCGAGCCCGCCTTGGAACCTTTCCTTTCCAATCGACTTGCCGAGCAAATTAAAATATTCGAGTTCCAGATACGCGTTGCCGCCGGGGCGGCTGTTTCCATTGCCGCGGTATGCCCAGTGAAAACGCTTCAAGGAGTAATTGGCCGTTCCAGCCGATGTGCCTAAATGCATGGCTCCGACTGTGATGCCGTGGCCGCCGAATCCAAAACTACCCACCTGCATGCCGCTGATCGGTTTGGGGGTACTTTTAGAAGTGGAAACGTGTGTTCCCCAATAATTCGGTGCTGAGGATTCGTTCGTCCATTTGGCGACAACCCCCTCCGGCGTCCCCGCGTCAGTGAACTTGCCACCCGCCGCGGGAAAGCCTTGCCCCTGCTCAAAGCTTATAACAACTTCTGCGGCACCGGCAGCGGCTTCACCGCCAATCGCCGCAATCGCCACCACCAGCCATAACTTTTTCATGCCATCACCCTTGGACCATAGAGACGCTTTGCCACAATTGTCCGGCAGTCACGTCACGCAACAGTCCCAACCGGCTCGCCGTGAGACGCGCGCCCGCCTTCGAAAGGCTACGGCGGGCAGGTGTCGACGCGTTCTACTCGAAATCCAGCGTCAGCGGCTCTTTAATAAAACTGTAGTAATACGACTGGCCATAGCCCATCGGCATCCCGCGAATGCCTTTCTCCATCACGACTTTCTTGCGCTTTTCCCACGGCACATAAAAGGCCACCGAGGTGTCCTCCAGGTTGCCGCAAAGCCATTTGCAGAACGTTGCATGCCCGGGCCACCAGACATCGGTGTATGACTTCGGATACGTGACAATCTTAAGCCGCCATGCCTCGAAGGTGTCGACGCTGGCTTTTAGTTCCTGCCAGTTTTTCGGTGTCTCTTTTGTCTGCCACGCACGATAGGCGACCAGCATTTCAGTCAACAGCCTGACAAAATCGAACTGGTCGCGCGACAGGCGCACCCATCCCTTGTTGCGCGGCGTATCCGCGGTGACTTCGGCACGCTGCATCAGGGACTCGAGCCGGGCAAGCACGTCGGGCGGATACATCGCCAGGAACATGGCGGACGTGTTCAACCAGCGCGGCATCTGTGTGTTGCGCGCGTCTGCTGCAATGTCGTCGTCGCTGATCGGTACCACCTGGCTCAGTCGCTGCTGCGCCAACTCGAAAAACTCGAGCATCGAACCCGATGCCTTGCCGTAAACACCGTCGCAATATTCGCTGATGATCGCGTTGTAATCCTGCGTCGGATCGCCCAGCAACCGGCCCATCATGTAAAAGACCGGTCCTTCGAGTCCCCACGTGGCTTCCGGGTCCAGGCTGATCGCGACAAAGCCGTTCTCGTGCAGGTAACGGATCCGTGTCGCCGCCTCCTCCGCAGTCATGTGGAGGTTCAAGCCCATCGGGCATTGGGTGTTAAACCAGTATGTAAAACCCGCGAGGCCGGCGACCTTGCCACGCCATGCTGCGATGTATTCGGGGTTGAGGTTCATCAACTCACCGATGATTTTGTCGCCGTAGGAGTCGATCTTCTTTGACGGCCAGGCAGTGGGTGCATAGCACATCAGCATGACCATCTTGTCCGGCCGGGACACGGCGAGGGCGTCGGCAACGCCCTTGTGAAGTTGGAACAGGCGTTCGGGCGGCGCCTCTATGAGCGCCGAATTCTGGAATACTTCCCAGCGCATCCCCTCGGGTGGGTCGCGATAGTTGTCCAACGCATCACACGGATCGCATTGACAGCGCAGGTAACCGTCCTCCTGGCCGATGGAGACCCAGTCGAGGCCCTGGTCGAATCGCATCTCCATGTACTCGGTCAATATCCGCTTGACATCGGGATTGGAGGAACACAGGTGGTTGCCCGGCCCGGTGCGCTTGCCGTTGAGGAGGGCGAAGTACTCGGGATGGTCGTCGAAGTACTTCTCGGTCGGCACCGCGTGGTAATAGGTGTGCCCGCCCGGTGACACTTTGACCGCCTTACGATAATTGTTGGCCTGCGCGGACAGCGACTTCCCCGGTTCGTTCAGAATGTCTTCGTCATACACGGAACGTCCATCGGAATAAGCGAAAGCCGTTCGGCCGGTCTCGTTCAGATCGCGGGGTACACCGATGTCCGTTGCCTTTGGGACTCGTTCGCCTTGCGGGCCCGGTAGGAACCAGCGGACCCGGCAAAAGTCCTCGAGGAATTTGATGACCGCCCTGCACGTGCCGCGGGCACCGACCCAGTCGTGGGTGTTGGTTCCGACATGATCACGACCCAGCAGGTAGAGCACATCACCGGCGACGACAAGGCGGCAGTCGTCCCACTTTAATCCGGTGGTGTCGACACCGGCCTCCCGCGCCATCTCTGTATGCCCGAGGCTGATCAGCGTACCGGCGGGGGCATTGCCTTCGGTCGAGATCGGCAGCTGCGCACCGCTGACTTTCTCGACGTACTCCTGCAACCACGCCGCGGCCGTTTTCGTCCACATCGGCGCATCGTCGGGGATAACGATCGTGCATGCGCTCTTGCCTGCTTTGACCAGTGGGAGTTTCGACACGGGTTGGATCTCCAAAAGGGTTGCGTCGTCAAGGAAAAACGTGCCGGAACCGATCGCCGGGTTGGGGGGGACGCCCCGGAAAATGATTCTCGACAGCGCCTTGCCCGCCGCCAGTGTTATCTTTGCCGACTCGAATTTTGGTGTCCAGTCATCGTTGAGTCCGCCGGTGAACTTTTCCTTGCCCACCGATCTGTCCTGCAGGTCGATGCATTCGACTTCCAGGTACGCATCGCCGCCTGGACGACTGTTGCCGTTGCCGCGGTAGGCCCAATGAAAACTGACCAGTGCGTAGTTGGCCGGGGTTCCCGAGGTATTCAGATGAATTGACCCTACGGTAACACCGTTGCCGCCGTCGCCAAATCCCGCGATCTGCTTGCCGTTGATCGGCGCCGGCCCGTCTTGAGACCGGACGCCGAGCGGGCCGTCATCGGCAAACCACATATTGGGTGCCGCTGAATCGTTGGACCATTTCGTCACGACAGTTTCCGGTACGGCACTGTCGGTAAATTCAACGCCTGCGGCTGGAAAGCCCTGGTCCTGTTCGAAGCCAAGGACAACCGTACGCTGACCGCAAATCGGGGAAACCGCCCCAAGTGTCAGTGCCAATGCCAAGGTCCAATGCAACCGGCGCAAATGACAAGTCACTTCATGACCTCCTTTAGATTGTTACCGGCCAGGGCCCGGATCGGTGATGCCTGGCCGCCGTGTTCACCCAATCGAAAAATTACGAATTATTGAACAGCTGCCAGATAGACTTGCCGCCCTTCCTCCTGCGCCCGCCGGCCCGCTTCGACGATCGCCATCAACTCGAGCATCGATGTGCTCGAAACCGGTGCGGTCCCTGTGGCCGCCATGCTCTTGAGACTCTCAAGAGTCCGCACGCCCGCATGCGGGAACAGGGAATCGTCAATAAACGGTGAATGAATCACTCCCGTTTGTCCATACACATCGCAGCGGAATCCGCAATAAATGTGGCGTGCCACGACATAATTATTCATCGCCAACACATCGAACGGCTCCCCGCCGGCGTTTGGATAATGCAGATGGAGATACTCGAACGGCCGGGTCCCCATGCACTGCACATACTCGACACCGTCGCCGAAGAGCCCCTGGGCCAACGACAGCGTGTGGAAAATTCCCGCCAGATTACCCTCTTTGCCAACCGCACCGCGGACCACCCCCTGCACGACCGGTGCGATCTCAGCAAACCGACTGCGAAATCGATCCGCGTGCGGCGACATGCGCAGCAGCGATGTGCTCATCAACGGTGCTTTGTGCTTCTCGGCAAGTTCGACCATCATCCGGGCATCCTGCAGGGAGCTGGAGAATGGTTTATCCACAAACGTCGGGATGCCACGTTCCAGGGACGGCGCTGCCAATTGTAAATGATCATCACCTGCCGTATAACAGTCGGCAACAAATACCAGGTCGACATCCGTGCACAGTTCTTCAATCGTATCACAGACTATCGGCCCGCCGTTGAAGACCGTCGCCATTTCTTCCGCTGCCTTTCGATCCGCGTCCCAGAGTTTCGAGAGCTTGAGCCCGGATACAGTTGGCGCCGTGAGTTCTTCGGGGCGGTCCCAATAACCGCCGTAGAACAGCCAATGCAGACCAGGCTGTGCGTCCCGGAAGCGAACGGGATCGTGCGCCGCAAATAAAGCCGCGTACCAGTAGGCATGCAGGTCACAACGAATCATGCCAATACGAACCGTGTTCATTGATGCCCCCGTGTGCGCGGTCTATACTCAGTGACTATGGTTGAGTAGCTACTGTCCGAACGAAAATACTTGCGGCGTGTGACGAATGACGTCAGCCGGGTCTGGGGTCTTGCCTCACATGCGGCAGGAGCCTCCCCACGAGTTTTGGAAACGCGGATTTCCGCCCAGGTAATAGTTGCGTTCAATGAATGTTTCCCACTTGAGGGGGTTGTGCAAGTGGCGCAAACGCGACTGTATGCACAGGACGGTTTCATTCCCAGGTTGCCGTCGGGAGGAACGACGTGCCGAGAACGGCATTCGTGCCGTTGGCACGGTATTTCGTGACGGCGAAACGGCCCGGGTCGCACGCCCTCCATTGTTTGTATTTTACCCCCGTACAACCTAAAGTTCAGCCTCATTAGCTTGTGTGTGGCACTCGCGTCTTCCCTATACTTCCCGGGACACGTTTGATGAATCGGAACGTTACTTTAGGACCCCTTCCCGCCCGTGGTGCCGGCGTGACCGGTACTTGCAGTCGCACTATGCCCGATGAACTTTTGGCGCTATCTCTGCCGGGAGCGGGGCGACGGGGGCGGCGATCCAGGTTTACCTTGATCGAATTGCTGGTAGTCATCGCCATCATCGCCATCCTGGCGTCGATGCTGTTGCCGGCGCTCCAGTCCGCCCGTGGTCGGGCGCGCATGATTTCCTGTCTGAACAACCTCAAGGAGGTCGGGTTTTCGATGAACATGTATGCCGGCGACTACGATGGATTTCTGCCGGCGCTTTATCCAACGACGAACCCGTACTTCCTACGTTGGCACTACGAGATCAGCGAATATATGGGGCCTGGTGGCGATACGTCCCAGGCGTTTGGTGAAGACTACATGCGCTGCCCCAGCCAACCCGACGACTGCTACCGCACCTACGGCGCTAATTACCCCAGTGTCTTCCGTACCGTTGGCTGGGAGTCGGCGGAGGTCAATCGCCATGCCAAGCTCAAAAACGTCCCGGTAAATGTGCTGATGGTCGGTGACTCGACCAACCGAAACTGGGGCATGGGCGACCGTAATACGAGTGCCATCATCTTCAACCCTGCCGGATGGTGCATGGACACGAATTACGATGGTGTCGGAGGGAACGACTCGTTCGGGCCGCATGTGACCGATACGGGGCCTTATCAGTCATGGGGGCCGTTGCATTACGGCGGCGGCAATTTTGTCTTCAGCGACGGACACGCCAAATACGTGAAGATTATCGACTGGGAGAACAATCAGGACGGCATGTGGGGCACCGACGACAATTCGCTTGGCGACTGCGGTGTCGCACCCGGTTACGCGATATACTGACCCGTTTCAGTCGGGGCCTTCGTCTTGTCACTTATCCCACAAGTGCGCTGGTCGCGCCTCCCTCTTTCATTCTGATCCTGCTCACTTCATAATCTCCTTCAAATACACCGGTCGCCCCAGTTTTACCGACTTGCGTCCGGCCTCCACGATAGCGATCTTCTCCTTCAACGAATCGGTCGACACCGTCGGCTTGCCGGTTCGCATCATTTGCCGAAACAGCTTGACGATGATCTCCCCCCCGGCCAGGAACTCCGGATCCCCGATTGCCGGCGAGTGGATTGCGCCGCCCCTGCTGTATGCCGATGCAAAGAAGTCGCAACGCTCGGGGAACGTGTCGAGGTCGGTGTTGAGCACCAGCGCCTCCTGCCCGTTCTTGTAGTGAAGATTCAAGTACGTCATCGGCGCTACCATCGCACCGTTTTCGACGACCGTTGACTTGGTGCTGTTCAGTTCCGGCGGCAGGTCAGGCAGAAGCGGAGTCGTCCCCATCGCCTGTACCCACTCCACACCGTCGCCGAGCAGGTTTCGAATCATCGCGATCCCGTGAATCACCCCGGCCAACCCGGCGCCACCGACGCCCTTTGCCACAACCAGTGTGACCGGATCAATCTCGGCAAACCGCTTCCGAAACAGCTTGAGGGTTGGATTATGTTCCAGTAACGACGCCGACATGATGATCGTCTTGTTCGCCTTTGCCAGGTCAATCATCTTGCAGCACTCCCGGTAGGTCGGCGCGAACGGCTTGTCCATGAATACCGGAATACCTTTCTTTAGGAATGGCGTTGCCAGTTTCACGTGATCATGGCCGTCTCCACTGCAGTCCGCAATAAACGCCGCATCGACCCCTTCTGTTGCTTCCCGGATCGTCCGGCATGGTTTCGGTTTGCCCCGAAATGTCTCCGAAAAATCCTGAGCCTGTCGATAGTCCGCATCCCAACAGCGCACAATTTCGAACCCTGGGACATGCGGACTGTGCAGTTGGTTGGGATCTCTCATGTCGGCAAAATAGTAGTGGCACACCGGATTGTTACGGAGGAAAATCATCGGATCACACTTTTCCATGAACGGCCCGTACCAGTAACCATGGGTATCGCAACGCAACAGCGCGAGTCGTATCTTTCGATTGCCAACGCCCTTGAATGCCATCGTCATAATCTCCTAAAGTGATGTCGTGAAAAGTTCTTAGCGGAATCGCAACAACCGCCAACCGAAGGCGGGCAGTGTGTTGTCCAGTTTCGCTTTACGCCCGGTGATTGCATCCGTGATCTGCATTTCTTTCCCTGCCAACCCTAATGCCCGCAGTTTTAACTTCAATTCAATCCGTGTCCGTTTCCGATTCAAATTCGATACGACCGCGAGTACGCCGTTTTTCTCATGCCGATACAAGCTGACATAGCCGCCCGCGGTGATCGACGCGACATACTTCTGATTGCGCCAGTACGGCAGCCATTCCGCGCCCTTGCGATCGAATGCCGTCATTGCCTTCCAGATGCGACCGGTAAGTTCCACCTTTTTGCCGACGTCGTTCGGGCGCATTGGAATGTCGTGAAGCAGGCAGATCGACCAGGCCTGCTCAAAGGAAAAGCCTGCGCCATAGCATAAGAATTCACCAGGCACACCCCATTGATGCCCCATGAACTCAGCTCGAAACGTATCCAGCGGCAGCAGGTCGGCTGCGGTATCCATGCCTTTTACTGCCTGGAATTGCTCGCCGTCCCAATAGCTCGTGGCCCAGGCCAGAGTCGGCATCACCATGCACGTTGAGTTATGGACATTGACCTGTGCATCCGGGCAGCGATCCCGTACCGCATTGTATAGACGGCGCATTGCGCTGCGGACACCAAAGATTGGGAAGCTCTGGCTTATAGTGCCACCGGATTTCACATTGCCGCAGCCGTGCAGCGTGTTGCAACAGCCAAACGGATATTCTGTCCCATCGAGATAAACACCGTCGACGCCAAACTGGTCCATGGTACGGGCAATCGCATCGACAGTGAAGTCCTGCCAGGCGTCGTTGAGGCAGACACACCAAGCCGACTGATCCGGCTGCGGCGGTTCGTGGTACAACGGGTAACCGCGCTTGGGCAGCACCAGGTTGGTTATTCCAAAATCCCGCCACTCCGGGGCCAGGTCGGATACGAGGAAACTGTAATACAACAGAATCTTCAAACCGCGGGAGTGACAATCCTCGACGATCTTTCGCACTTGCTTTTCATTGGTCGGAATCCAGTGCCCTTCGATGTCGGTCCATTGTTCATGAATGATTACCGTCCGGACGCCGGCCTCCACGAAACGATCCAGCTTCGCCGGTGCCAATTCCAGTGGCTTCTCATGTCCCGTGACGGATGTCCCGATATGGGTGATGCGGTAATCCCAGGCATCCTGCTCCAGCGGCTTTACCGGAGTTGCTTGCATGCCAAACGTGTAGTGCTGCGGACCAAACAGATCGATCGCCCGATCGTCGCCTGCCGCATCACGAGTCGCCGCGGCCTCCAGCTCCGGAGTCGAGATCCACTCCGCGGGCTTCTCCGATGCCGGCCGCAGTCGAACCGGCTGCGAAATAACATGCAACCGCAACAGCACGCGATTGCCTTTGGGCGTGATCTCCGTCACCAATCCGTTCGCCGGCGGATGCCAGTTGCGGTCGGACTCACAGAACCAGGCCAGTCCCCGGCGGTCGTCGCCCAACCAGACATACGGCCGAAATCCCATCAGCACGGGTTCGTCCGGACGCTTGCCGGAATTCTTCGCCATTCCCCAGAGGCCGGGGAAATGATACAGGTATTCGGCATATCGTCGATGCACAGCGATCTCGACACCGAGCGAATCAACCTGGGTCGCACGAGTACCGGTAACCGACCAGTCGTAACGAATCACCCCGTCGAACTCGATGCGTGCCCGCATCGAAATCTTCAAACCCTGCCCGATCAGCTGTTGCTCGAGCTCGATCGTGTCGCGATCAGCCGAGAGGACCCGAATCTTGTCACCGCGCAATCGCAGTGACTTGCCGTTGACAACACCGAAGAATCGCACAGGCGCCGCAAGGATGTCCGCATCCGCTGCGCATACCGAGTCGAGAATCGTACCGGCTGCGAATCCGTAGTCGCGCAGGGCGCAGCCGACCGACAGTTTCTGTTTGTCTGATTTGTCGATCGTCAGCGGTGTCCACGGTTTCGGCACTTTTCGCGTAATGCCGGTGCGGGATGCAAACCAGTCCGGCACTTCGTCCGGCATCGTGTCCTGGATCAATTCCACGGACATCTGCTGGCCAAAGGCGTCGAATGCCCGGGCATCGAGTACGGCACAGCCAACCGGCACTTTGCTCATGTCGAACTTGTATGGTCGCCCGATGGCTGTCGCCATATTGGCGATCTTTTTCCTGTGAATGATCTGCGCGCTATTCCGATGGCGAACGGACAACTCAACAGTTGTCTCGTTCAGAAGGAAGGCATCGCCGATCCGCGCTATAACGACCGTTAATTCAGTCTGTTTGAATTGCGTGTACGCACGCAACTGCAGGGTCCGGGGAGACTGTCTTGTGGTTGGCATGAGTCCTGGATTTTATAGAGGTTTGCAACGACGAGTTCGTAGTCTATCACCGATATGATGAGTTTACACATGGTGATTTTCGCCGAATGCGCGAGCTGCCGTCGGAAGTGCCGGAAAACACACGATCGCCCTGATGGCAATCGAGTTGACGCATGTGTGTTCTGTGATTCCGAGAGGAGGAGCCTCCAGGCGTGGCCTGATGGTCAGCTGTGGCAAGTGGCACGCATGCCGAGGCGGCGGAGTGGTGGCGCAGGTCGCGCTGATCAGGGGCATGGCAAAGAGCAGTACCAGCGCGGTTTCGCGTACGCTTTGGGCGACAGTGTGCCTGGAACTGCAGTGGCTGGCAGAGCGGGGGGGGCAACGTCCGGAAATGCTGAAGCCCGCAAGGGGGTCTCGCGGGCCTCAGCGTCTGATAGGGATGGATAGGGGGCTGTCGTCTCGTCTACGGATTCATCTTGGTATTGATGAGGGCGTCTATTTCGGAGCCGATATCGCAGGTGCCCTCGCAGATGTTGGTGCTGATCAGCAACGTATTGACAATGACCTGAGCGGCAGCCTGGGTATCCACAAAATTGGTCGGTATATTCTCGCCCATAACCAGGCACGCCAAGTCAACCGCGCCATTGGCCACGTCGGCGCATGCTACGCAATCGGCAGCGGCACCATCCTGTCCCTGCTTGCCCTGCGGTCCCTGGGCGCCAGCGGCACCATCCGAACCGGCGGCACCATCCGAACCGGTGGCACCATCCGAACCAGCGGCACCATCAGAGCCAGCGACGCCATCCGAACCGGCCTTGCCTTGCGGGCCTTGTGGGCCGGGAGTGAGAGAGATACTGTCGATCTGGGTCTGGAGATCGGCGATCGCATTCTCAGCGTTAAAAACTATCTCCACCAGCTCGAGACTTTCCAGGTAGAAAGTCGAGCCTCCGGACGGCGGCGTCATGACCATCAGCACTTTCGACAGCGGAATGCCCGAGACGGAGGCCTGCGCGAGCGTGAGCAGGGGCTTCCAGGCGGGGTTGAGTCCGCCGCAGAACGTGTCGGTCCAGATGGCGTCGCCCGCCAGATCATAGTAGGTCACATCGAGGGTCGCGGTTGTGGCGCCAAGCCCGTCCGAGGCGCAGGCGCTGTTACCACTGCCGCGATAGGCCCAGTAGAACGAGTTCAGGTATTGCTGTTTCGTGTCCGTGAGGATGAGCTCGAGCGTGGTCACTCCGCTGTCGGTGTCGACCTTCGCCATCTGGGCGCCGTCGACGTTGTCGGGTTGCACGTCATTGGTACAGCCGTCCGAATCGCACACCTTGATAGAAGGATTGTTGCCGGTAACGTTCCAAGCGCTGATCAAGTTAGCCGGTATCCCTTGGTCGGTGAAAGCACCGCCGGCCGCCGGGAAGCCGCCGCTTTCCTCGAAGCTGATCGTCCTCGCATTGCCGTCCTGAGCGATCTCGTCGAACTGCAGGCTTTCCAGGTAGAACGTCGAGCCGCCCGCCGGTGGCGTCATGGCCATCACTACGCGTGACAGCGGCACGTCCGAGAAAGAGCACTCCGCGAGCGTCATCAGGGGGCGCCAGTCCGGGTCGAGTCCGCCGCAGAATGCCTGGGTACCCAGTTCATTGTCGTCGAGGTCGTAGTATGTCACCTCGAGGGTCGCGGTCTGTGTGTTGTACGGGACGTCAAAGTAATCGGGGCAGGCGCTTACACCACTGCCGCGATAGCTCCAGTAGAACGAGGTCAGGCTGCGTTGCTTGGTGCCTTCCAGTACGATCTCGACCGTGGTCACTCCGCTGTCGGTTTCGACCTTCGCCATCTGGGCGCCGTCGACGTTTTCGGGTTGCACGTCATTGGTACACCCGTCCGAATCGCACACCTTGAGAGAAGGATTACTTCCGGTGACGTTCCAGGACTTGACCACGCCGGCCGGCAGTCCCAGGCCGCCGAAGAAATCGCCTTCGGAGAATCCCTCGCTAACCTCGAAACTGACCAATTCCGCGTCGGTCGTCAGCGCCCATCCTGTCATCAGCAATACCGCACACGCCAATAGAGAGTTCAGCTTTGCACCCATGATTTCCTCCTTACACATTGTTTTTATTTACCGCGAAACGTTATCACGAATGACGGTTGAACCCGGGAAAAACAGCCCAGAGCCCACTGTCGCCACTCACTTCGTATACAGGCAGTATAGAAAATCATCTTTCAAATTGCAACATTTTTTTTGCATATACACCGAAAGAACTGCGGCCGAACCGTGTTGCCACAGTCAGCAGTTCTCGGCGTAACGCGCCCGATATTTTACTTGGAATTTCTGAAAAAAAAACCTATACCATTCAGTTACCGTCGGTGGCCGGAAGGTCGATAATCACATACATGAAATTATAAAAAAATAAGGAAAACAGAGGTATGAATCAGGTAAAGACGCTTCGCCTACTATCGGGACTGACGGGAACATGGATCAGCAGGTTGTCTGCCGTTGGTATGAAACTGAGCCTACTTTTTGCCGTTTTGTTCATGTGTGCCATGTCCAGCAGTTCCTGGGCTGCGGCGCCGGTAATCACCTCGGTCGGTGGCGAAGCGACGGCCAATTTCCCTGAGAATGCTTTTCTTATCTATCACACCGACGTGCTTGGGACACGTCACTACGTGAAAGTAAACGACGCAGTGGGGGGCGACGCCGCGACCTGGACGGTCCCGAGCGGGGTGGCGTACCATCTAGAGGCAGTAAGCGGCAGGGAACTCGCTGCTATTTTTACAATTAATAGAGATGGCAACAGTGGGGTATATTATCTATCGGCTAAAGCTATTTGGATGGACGGGCCTGTGTGGGGATACGAATATAACATATCCGGCGCTGGTGTTCGAAATATTGTAACGAGAGAGTACGGGACGAAATTACATCTTAGCAACAGGCTCCACGCCACTATCAGCAGCAGCACATTCAGCTCTGACTGGAATGGTGTATTCGCCTGGAGCACCGACAACCCACAGGGGCGTGGTGGACACGGCGCCCCCCCAGACGGAGGAGGTGAAACGCCTGTCCCCGTCGGGAGCGGGGTAGACGCCGGGAACTTTCAAGAAAAAGAGTTTGATGTCACGACCGGGGTACGCGCTGGGAACGACCCGTTATTTACGTGGCGGCTAGACGGTTCCGACGTAACCCAACGAAATTGGTATGCTGAATTTGTTTTGGCAGAAGTGGGTGTACAGGTGGTGGAGAATGTGCAAACGGTCGCTACGGTAACCGCCACAGACGCTGATACAACCGATACGCTGACCTACAGCACTAGCGGTGGCGCCGACCAGGCGCTGTTTACGATTGACTCGTCGACAGGAGCCCTAAGCTTCAACACCGCGCCCGACTATGAGACGCCCACGGATCAGGGCACGGACAATCAATACGAAGTTACGGTCCAAGTCTCCGACGGTACGAACACCGATACCCAGGCCATCATCGTCACGGTGACTGGGGCCGATGAAGACCCGGTGATCAACATCGCACCGGCCTTCACCAGCAGCCCGGTCACCGTTGCAACCGAGGGCAGCCCCTACTCCTACACTGTGACAACAAACGACGCTGATGGCGACGCCGTTACATTGGCAACCACGACCAAGCCCGATTGGTTGACAGTCCCGGGGGTCGAAGTTCTTTTGCAGACGGATTTCTCAGGTCGCACGGTGTCAGGCAAAACAGCAAGTAACATCTCCTGGACGACCAACGGGATTGCGGATCCGGGACCATTAACCGCTGTCGATGCTGCGCTGTTCAATTCAGCCAACACACAAGGCCACTTTGCACCCGATCGAAATGTCGACAACGAGGGGCCGTGGAGCGTAGCGATACCAATTCAGCTAAATGTTCCGGAAGTTACACTGGAGAATGTCGTTTTCGATTGGCAACATTTCAGCAACGCTGGAGCATTTCAAAGCCAATTGCGTAGCGTTAATTGGACGGGCACGGTGGCAGGCGATAATTCGGGGCTGGTTTCGACCGAAACTGCCTTGAATGTGTCTGGCATATCCGGCAGCCAAACTTTGACCTTTGCTATCCCTCTCGTATTAACCAACAGCGAAAACTGGACTTTTACGTTAACCGCGCAAGGTACTACCGGCGGAAACAATACCGGTCTGGACGCAATTGCCATCTACGGAACCGGAAACATAGCTTCCGATTATGTCCTCTCTGGCACACCCGCCAGCGATGATGTTGGCGACCACCCGGTCATCTTAGAAGCCACAGATCCCGACGGCCTTACCACCACCCAGGAATTCACGATTGCCGTGGCCATCGCCAATTCTGCACCGGCCAATACGGTGCCGGGGCCGCAAACAGTCGCTGAAGATACCGCACTTGCGATCACTGGCCTGAGCGTCAATGATGTGGACGGCAACCTGGCCACCACTCAATTGAGTGTCACCGAGGGGATTCTGATGGTAAGTGTCGCTGGAGACGCAACCATCAGTGCTGGTGCCAACTCAACCTCTACCCTTACCTTGAGTGGCACACAAGACGCGATCAATGCCACACTTGCTACCGTCAGTTATCAGGGCAACCTCAACTATAACGGCGACGATACGCTGACGATGCTCAGTACCGACAGCGCCGGGACGCCATTAACCGACACAGACACTGCGGCCGTTACGATCACCGGGACCAACGATCCCCCGGTCGCGACTGCAGCGACGAACGCTGGCACCGAGGATGGCGCCATTATCACTGGCACGTTGCTCTCATCGGATGTCGACGACAACGCGACAGCCTCTTACTCGCTCGATCCGCCCGTTGCGGGGCTCGCAATCGCCACAGACGGCAGTTACAGCTTAGATCCAGGCGATGCAGCCTACCAGTCGCTGGCAGCTTATGCGACCATGGAGGTGGTGGCCAACTGGATGGTCGATGATGGCCAAGGCGGCACCGACGCCAGCACATTAACCATCATCATCACCGGGACCAACGATGTACCCATCGTGGCAAGTGCGATTTCTGACATCAACGCGACTGAGGATGATCCGGACCTGGAGATTGACCTGACTCCCGTCTTCCATGACCCTGATTACGATGACAATGCCGCCATGACCTATGCGGTGCCTGGAAACTCAAATACCGCACTTGTTACCGCCATCGTGACTGGCAACGTCCTCACCCTCGACTTCCAGGACGACCAATATGGAACGGCCACGATCAGTGTCACGGCCAGGACCGGTGCCGACGGAACCTATGCCGATATGTTTACCGTGACCGTCACGCCGGCGGCCGACGCGCCGGTGATCACCTCGGGCGGAGGCGGCGCGACGGCCAATGTACAGGTGGTGGAGAATGTGCAAACGGTCACTACGGCAACCGCCACAGACGCTGATACAACCGATACGCTGACCTACAGCACTAGCGGTGGCGCCGACCAGGCGCTGTTTTCGATTGACTCGTCGACAGGAGCCCTAACCTTCAACACCGCGCCCGACTATGAGACGCCCACGGATCAGGGCACGGACAATCAATACGAAGTTACGGTCCAAGTCTCCGACGGTACGAACACCGATACCCAGGCCGTCACCGTCACCGTCACTGGGGCCGATGAAGACCCGGTGATCTCAGGCACTTTCGCCGGAGCGGTCACTGAAGGAGATATAGGCGATTCTGCCACGGCCACGGGTGATCTCGTCATCTCCGATGTCGATGCGGATGATGACCCGAGCTTCTCCGATGTTGCGACAAAAACTGGCGATAATAATTATGGAACGTTCGCCTTAACCGGCGGCACCTGGGTCTACGCGCTCGATCAGAATTCCGTGCAATCGCTCGATGCCGGTGATGCCGTCACCGACACCACCACTTTTACCGCCACAGATGACTCCACCCAAGCCATCACCGTCACGATCATCGGGACCAATGATGACCCGGTGATCTCAGGCACTTTCGCCGGAGCGGTCACTGAAGGAGATATAGGCGATTCTGCGACGGCCACGGGTGATCTCGTCATCTCCGATGTCGATGCGGATGATGACCCGAGCTTCTCCGATGTTGCGCCAAAAACTGGCGATAATAATTATGGAACGTTCGCCTTAACCGGCGGCACCTGGCTCTACACGCTCGATCAGAATGCCGTGCAATCGCTCGATGCCGGTGAGATCGTCACCGACACCGTCAACTTTACCGCCACCGATGGCTCCATCCAAACGATCACCGTGACGATCACCGGGACCGATGATGCATCGGTGATCACAGGCACCTTTGCCGGAGCGGTCACCGAAGGAGATATCGGCGATTCTGCCACGGCCACGGGTGATCTTGCGATCTCCGACGTCGATGCGGATGATGACCCGAGCCTCTCCGATGTTGCGACAACGGCTGGCGATAATAATTATGGGACGTTCGCCTTAACCGGCGGTACCTGGCTCTACACGCTCGATCAGAATGCCGTGCAATCGCTCGCTGCCGGTGAGATCGTCACCGACACCGTCAACTTTACCGCCACCGATGGCTCCATCCAAACGATCACCGTCACGATCACCGGGACCAATGATGCACCGATCGCGACTGCAGCGACGGGCGCTGCCACCGAAGATGGCGCCATCATCACTGGACAGCTGGCCTCATCGGATGTCGATGAGAGTGCCAGTGCCACCTTCTTTCTATCCTATTCATTTGACGGTCAAGCAGGGGAACCGCTTCCCAGCAGCTATGCTGCTGGGAATGTATTCAATGACCTGCAGAACAAGATAAATGAAGTCTTTACTTTGATCCCGCCGAGCTTTGGGCCTGGCATGTTAGGACTTGAGCGCCATCTGCTTGCCATTCGCGATGCAAATGAAGCATTGACCGGCTCTGGTTTTATCAACCTGGACCCGACAACGAATAGATTGAGAGAGCTTAGCCTGTTCTACAGCCGGCTGGACAACAACCAACAGGCAGTTTTTGATGCTGCTATTGATTCGGTTTTTCCACTTAATTCGGCCAGTTCTGATCTGATAAAGCAATTCATCATTGACACTGACCTATCAGCGGCGCGCGAACAAGAAATCAATGCTATCGAGAAGACACCTGAAATAATTGCAGCAGCCAGAGTACTTGCACTGCATGCGGTAGAATTCATTCGGTCAGTCATTGACGCGCCAATTGGACCTTATTCTTCTGACGGTCAACCAGGGGAACCGCTTCCCAGCAGCTATGCTGCTGGGAATGTATTCAATGACCTGCAGAACAAGATAAATGAAGTTTTTACTTCGATCGAGCCGGGTTTTGATCCTGGCATGTCAGAACTTGAACGCCATCTGCTTGCCATTCGCGATGCAAATGAAGCATTGACCGGCTCTGGTTTTATCAACCTGGACCCGACAACGAATAGATTGAGAGAGCTTAGCCTGTTCTACAGCCGGCTGGACATCAGCCAACAGGCTGTCTTTTATACTCTTATTGATTTGGATTTTCCACATAATTCGGGCAGTTCTGATCTGATAAAACAATTCATCATTGACACTGACTTATCAGCGGCGCGCGAACAAGAAATCAATGCTATCGAGAAGACACCTGGAATAATTGCAGCAGCCAGAGTACTTGCATTGCATGCGGTTGAACTTATTCGGCCAGTCATTGATACGGCAAGCGGACTGGAGGAAGTCCGGCCACTTATTCAACCAGTTGTCGACGAATATATTGGTGCATTTTCTATTACCGGAGGACTGGAGGAAGTCCGGCCACTTATTCAACCAGTTATCGACGAATATATTGGTGCATTTTCTCTCGAACCACTCGTTGCGGGACTCGCGATCGCCACAGGTGGCAGCTACAGCTTTGATCCAAGCGATGCGACCTACCAGTCGTTGGCAGCGGATGAAACCATGGAGGTGGTCGCCAGCTGGACGGTTGCTGATGGCCAAGGCGGCAGCGACTCTAGCACATTAACCATTACGATCACCGGGACCAACGATGCAGCGGTGATCTCAGGCAACTTCGCCGGAGCGGTCACTGAAGGAGATATAGGCGATTCTGCGACGGCCACGGGTGATCTCACCATTGCCGATATCGATGCCACTGATGGCCAGAGCTTCGCGGATGTTCCGGAAAGCGGTGGCGACAATGATTATGGAACGTTTGCCTTGACCGGCGGCACCTGGCTCTACACGCTCGATCAGAGTAGCGTACAAACGCTCGATCTCGATGATACTGTCACCGACAGCGTTACCTT
>CAUZJQ010000039.1:0-21291 GCA_963580095.1 Lentisphaeria bacterium
CCCCGCATTTGTGGCGCAGGCAGCGTTATCTTTGTCGTCCGCCCGATCGTTCAAAGTTACCGGCGCCACCTTCAGCGTCGCCGGCGGCATCACGGCGGCATATGTCACGCCGGAATAGGGGAGGGAAGCGGTAATTCTATTATGTTTTTCTTTCTTAATCCTTCTGGCTGATCATGATGATCGCGCAGGTGGTTTCGCGCGCCACGGCTAGGGCAAAGTCGCCGAAGGTTCGGTGTTTCGAACCCTGGCGCTGCAGACCGAGAATGATCAGGTCAGCCGACTGCGATTGGGTCTTGATCGTGGAAATGACGTTGCTGCCGGGTTCGACGATGGTCGTGAGGTTTTCAGTGGCCTCGTCCGCGGCAAATTTCCGGAGTTCTTTTTCTATTTCGGCGCGGGCCTGATCGCTCACATCCGCCCTGACGACCTGGAGGAACGTCACCGACCGCAGGCCGGTGCGTTGCAGACTGCCGAGCAGTCTTGCACGCAGCACCCGATGTCCGCTGTGTCCCCCCACTGGTACAAGCACGCGGCGTGCGTCGGCGAGTTTCCAGCCGATTGGCGCCCGCAGTACGACGACGTCGCAGGCCACGCGGCCGATCACTTCCTCGACTTTCTTGTTCATCACGTGCTCGGTTATATTGCTGAACCCCATCAGCAGACTCTCGCAGCGATGAACGCGCGCCACGCGTTGAATTTCTTTCCACGGATTGGTCGCGACAGTTATCAGTGCCTCCGGTGCCAGTCCGTGTGAGAATGAGGCGGTCAGCGACTTGGCCAGCACTTTTTGGGCATCTGCGAGTTCCGTCGGCTGAATGTTGGGCTCGTTCGGATCTGCCGGGCTGACGACGTTGAGCAGCAACACGCGCCCGAAATTGGGCGGCGCCATGGCATCGGCAACGGTCACCATCGATTCTGCGTTTGCGGGGTTGGCAATTGGTACGAGGACCAGGGGGTTGCGCCCGCGCAATCGCATGAGCTGCGGATTGAGCGCTTCTGCAGAGGCTTCGTAGACTCGCGCCTGGCGCGCAAACAGCACCCAGTACATACCGCCACCCAATGCCAGCCAGGCGAGCGCCACCTTTCCGGCGGCCGGTACGGTTATGGCCTGGAATCCGGCCAGGGACAGGCATGCGATGATGCCAATGACTGGCAGGACGGGGAAGAACGGGACCTTGAACTTTTTGGGATCGATGCCGCCACGGCGATGCGCCAGGATGCAGATCCAGTGGGCCAGGGCAAACGACATCAGAAAAATCAGGCTGGATGCGGCACCGGCGGAGGCGACATCGGGAAGCATCAGCAACAACACGACGATCATCACTGCGCTGGCGATTATTGCCGGACTCGGGGTGCCGCGCGTGGTCGAAATACCGCTTAATTGCCGCGACAGCGTCCGGTCGCGTGCCATCGCCAATGCTACCCGCGAGGCGGCAAAGAGGTTGGCACACAAAGCGGAGAGCGTCGACATAATCGCCGCGGCCATAACCATCCAGAAGCCGGGTTTTCCGAGGTAATTCTGCACCGTAATCGCGATCACGGTTTCCGGATTCTCGGCGCTGATTGCCGAGATGTTTTCGCCAGGATTGAGGCCGACGGTCGTGACGATCAGCAGCAGAGGGATGTATATGGCGAGAGCGATTGCTAACGAGAGTATCATGGATTTCGGAATGACCCGTTCCGGATCCTTGATTTCACCACCGACCGCGGCGATCAGATCGAATCCCTGCAGCGCGATGAAGGAATAGCCCATGGCTGCGATCAGGCCGACGGCACCGTGAGCAAAGAACGGCGTCAGGGTCGACGTCACATCCGCCGGCGTGTCCTTGATGAAGACCCAGATGCCGACGATGATGAGGATGACAAAGATGAGCAGGTGGCCGATTGTCGCGGCCCGGCTGCCGCCGGACTTGCGTACCAGTGTCAGCGTATAGAAGCCGACCGGTATGATTGCCGTGATCGTCAGGATCCAGCCGGAGGTGAGCCATGCCGCTGGCGTGTGACCGAGTTCGCGAATTAATTCGACGATAGCGAAGACCGCAAACGCTGCAAAACCCAGAGCGTAAAGCACGCCGGCGACGATCGAGGCGAACCACACAACCCAGCCGACCAGGAAGGCTGCTTCGAGCCGGAGGATCTTGCGGGCAAAGGCGTAGGTGCCGCCGGACTCCGGAAACGACGCGGCAAGTTCGGCGAAACTCAGGGCGGTGATCAGCGCAATCACGCCGTTCAGGGAGAACGCGAGGACGGCACTCGGTCCGGTTTCGACGAAAGCCACACCGGCCAACGCCAGGATGCTGCCGCCGACAATGGCGCTGACGCCGATCAGGGTCGCGCCGGTAAGTCCAATGGTTCGTGGTATGTCAGGCACGTTGGCGGTGTCGGGTGTCAGGTGTCAGGTGTGGATGAGCCTGGAACACTTTAACATGTCGAATGGCTGCGATATAGTCATGTTTCTTCAAAGGAGGAGATGATGCCTAAATTCGGCGCCCATATGAGCATATCCGGCGGTTTTCCGCTGGCCATCGACCGCGGCGAAGCGGTTGGCTGCGAAACAATCCAGATTTTTACGAAGAGCAATCGGCAGTGGGCCGCAGCACCGATTGCCGATGAGGATGCCGCGGCTTTCATCGCCCGTCGTGCGGAGTCTTCAATCGATCCGGTCTTTGTGCATGCGTCGTACTTGATCAATGTCTGTTCCGAAGTTGCTGCAACCCGCGAGAAATCGGTGATGGGCCTGATCGACGAAATCGACCGCGCCGAAAAACTTGAGCTGCCGTTCATTGTGTTGCATCCCGGCAGTCCAAAGGGGCTGCAGACGGACGCGGGCTTGCAGGTGGCGGCGGACAACCTGCGGTTGGTGATCAATGCGACGGCGCATTGCGGTGTCCGCATTGCCATTGAGACCATGGCGGGGCAGGGCAGTTCGATCTGCGGCGAATTCGAGCATATCGCCCGACTGTACGAGGCGGTTGACGCGGACGAACGGCTGGGCGTCTGTTTCGACACGTGCCATGTGTTCGCCTCCGGCTACGATATCCGCGACGAGACGGGCTACGAAAAGACAATCGCAGAGTTTGGCGATACGGTTGGCTTCGGCCGGTTGCTGGCTTTGCATCTGAACGACAGCAAAGCGAAGTTCGGCAGCTGCAAGGATCGGCACGAACACATCGGCGCCGGCGAGATCGGCCGTGATGCTTTCGAGTTCATCGTCAACGACGAACGCCTCGAACATCTGCCGATGGTTATCGAGACGCCGAAGGGGAAAAGTATGGAAGAGGACGAGGAGAACCTGACGACTCTGCGGGGAATGGTTCGATAGAATGAATATTGGAGGGATGGTCGCAAGAGGGACTCTCACGAATTTCGCGGTCATCGTGCCGTGGTGGTGGATCTCTTTTTACCGCACACTATAGTTCTGATGTCACAGGGGAACCCGGTGAGAATCCGGGACGGTCGCGCCGCTGTAATCGGGCCTCAGGCCCGTAAGTCAGATTACCCTGACATACTGAAGTCTCCGCGCCAGGGGCTTTTGGCTTGAATCGAGGTGGTTTGATGCCGAATGCCGTGATTTGCGGTGTTCGGCATTTTTTGTGAACAGGTTATGAAAAAACGTTTCACATTGATAGAACTGCTTGTGGTCGTGGCGATCATTGCGATTCTTGCGGCGATGTTGCTGCCAGCGTTGAACGAGGCGAAACTCAGCGGGCAACGGGCGCTGTGTACGTCTAACCTGAGGCAGCTCGGGATTGGCGTACGGCAGTACGTCGACACGCACGACGAATATTACTTTCCGTACTTCACTGATACGGACGGCGGCCGCCAGTGGTGGTTCGGTTTCGAACCCGGTGGCCCCGGGGGGGGCGCCAACCGGCCGATCGACAGGTCGCAGGCGCTGCTGGCGCCCTTCGTGAATTCGTTTGAAGACCGGCTGCAGTGTCCGCTTTTCCCGTATAATGCATCGTCGTTTTATGAGAAATTCGACGGACGCGTCGCCACCTACGGCTACAATATTCGGTTGGTGGATCAGCGTGAGAACAAGTATGTCAACCGTGCCTCCACCGTATTTACGTTTGTCGACGCCATTCATTTTGATTTCTCCAACCGCTTCAACGAAGGCCATTACGTGCTGTTTCCCACCTGGGGTGAGCCGCCGGGACTGGCCAAGAGCGGCTATGCACATTTTCGCCATAAAACGGCGGCGAACGTCCTTTTTATTGACGGACATATTGCTCTGCAGCGGATGCAGGGACAACCATTCGACAGCACTCCAATCAACTTTGGCTGCGAATCGCCGGCAGGCAACCTGTTCGCTGACGACGGGACTGTTGCCGGCATCGACGGCCGTTGACTTCGTAATCCGTAATGCCGACTGAGGTGGGTACATGATGCGCACACGTTGCTCAGGTCACCACAAACTCGCGATAATTGCAGTTGCCGCGACAGTCATTGTGTCGACCGCTTTCGCCGCAACCCTGACCGAAACCTTTAATGCATCACCCTTTGTCGGCGACGGCGGCAGTTTTACTTTGAATGGACCTGGTGTTGCGCAGTTCACGCACCTGTCGAACGCACCGGCCTTCTCCGGTGATCCGGCTGGTTCCCTCGAGGTGGGGTACGACACACTCAAGCCGGCCACGCGACTCACGGCACCGCTCGGCATGGCATTGACCGAAACAGATACATTCAGTTTTGGGGCGGTGTTGACCATCCGGAGTGCCGGTTTTTACGCCGACCCCAACGGTTTTGCACAGATCGCCTTCGGCCTGATCAACTCGACGGCGACTGGACTCGACCGTACAGGGGATTTTTTGGACTTTGACAACGACACGTTCGACATGGTTGAGTTCAATTATTTCCCGAATGTATCATCTTTTTTCGGTGGGCCTTTCGTGTCCCCGACGATACTGGGTGCGCAGGTCGGTACGGGTGCTTTCAATAACGTCGTGTTTTCGTCGCTCGAGCTTACACTGCCTCTGGATACGCCACTGCGCGTGGAGCTCACGTACGATGGCGGCATTTCAATTCTGACTGGCACGATCGATTCGATTGCAACGGACGGTAGTCTGATGCCGCTGGCTGCAACTGTGCCGCTCGACATCTTTAATCTGTCGGGAGCTTTCTCTGTGCCGATTCAGGGCGGGTTCACGGTCGATGCGATCGCGATCAGCGCCTACTTCGACGGTTTCGCCTTCGGACAAGCCAGCGTGCAGGCGACGCTGGTTTATGACGAGCTGTTTTTCAGTACGCCGGGTTCTGGTGGTACGACGTGTGCAGAACTCGCGGATCAGGTGTTCGACCAGATGTGCACCGACCGGTTTAGTTCGCCGCCGACGAGCTTGGACGAACTCGAAACGGTCGTCGATGAACTGGCCGTGCGGATCATCAGTGGTGCGGAGATCATCGACGACAACACGCCGGGGTCCGAAAGCGATACGGCGTGCATTGCCCACGTGCAGGGATTGATCGTGGTCGGTAGGGAATGAGTTCATCTTGATTCCGATGACCTTAATCTCAACGTCGACTGATCAAGGTGGATCACCGGTTCATTTCTTCGGGCGCAAGTGCGGGAAGAGTATGACGTCGCGAATTGACTCCGCGGCAGTGAGCAGCATGACCAGGCGGTCGATGCCAAGGCCGAGTCCTCCGGCTGGTGGCATGCCGTGTTCTAGCGCGGTGAGGAAATCCTCGTCGATGATCTCCGACACTTCGGGATTGCCATCGGCCGTATCAATCTGCTCCTGGAAACGCTTGCGTTGCTCGATCGGGTCGTTGAGTTCGGAATAGCCGGGCGATACTTCGAGTCCGTTGATTTCGAGCTCGTATACATCCACCAGTGTGTCGTCGTCGTCACAGGTCTTGGCCAGGGGCACCAGTTGTCGCGGCATGCGCGTGACGAACGTGGGTTGGATAAGCTCACGTTCGATAACCTTCTCATAGATCTCGTGTGTCACCACGACGTCGCTCATGCCGGCGTCGACCTCGAGTTCGAGCGCCTGTGCTCGGCTCAGACGCTCGGCGCTTGATACATCGTACCAGTCGTTGCCCATGCGATTGCAGATCAGCTCCTTGTAAGTCACCCGGCGGAAGGGCGGAGTGAAGTCGAGGGTGGTCTCTTCGTTCAGTTGGACCTGCAGCGAACCATTGACATTTTGCGCGACGGTTGTGATGAGCGCCTCGACCAGTTCCATCATGGTGCGGCAGTCGCCGTAGGCTTCGTAGAGTTCGAGCATCGTGAACTCGGGATTGTGCCGCCGGTCGAGGCCTTCGTTGCGGAAGTTTCGGTTGAGTTCGAACACTTTTTCGAAACCTCCGACAAGCAAGCGCTTGAGGTACAGTTCCGGTGCGATGCGCATGAACATCGGGCAGCTCAGCGCGTTGTAATAGGTCTCGAAGGGGCGTGCCGCGGCGCCGCCGGCGAGCACCTGCAGCATTGGCGTCTCGACCTCGATGTAGCCGCGGTCTTCGAGGAATTTGCGAACTTCTCGGACGATGTCGATGCGTTTGCGGAAGACTGCCGCAGCTTCATCGTTGCTGATCAGGTCGAGGTAGCGCTGGCGATAGCGCTGCTCGACATCGACCAGTCCTTCGTGCTTGGCGGGCAGCGGCCGCAGGGCTTTCGAAAGTAACGTGTACGACTGCACCTTGACGGTAATCTCACCGGTGCGTGTCTTGAAGACACCGCCCGAAACGCCGAGGATGTCACCGAAGTCGAGACGCTTGAAGGCGGCGAAAAGTTCTTCGCCGAGGACATTTTTCTGGGCGTAAATCTGAATTAACCCGTCGCCGTCACGCAGTTGCGCAAACACTGCTTTACCCATGATCCGGAATAACACGATGCGGCCGGCAACAGTGACGGGCGGCTCAGCCTCCGGGGCATCTTCGTTATACAGCGCTTTGGCATCGACGGAGAGTGTGCGGTCGGGAAAGGTGGCGCCGTATGGATCGGTGCCTTCGCTGCGCCAGGCCTCCAGATTATCCAGACGCTGGGCGATCTGGTCATTGAGATTGACTATCGGAGCGTTGTCTGTGCGTGTGTTTGTGTCGTTGCTCATTATTCTGTCGTTCAGGGAGTTGGCGCGGATTGGATGGTTCAGATTGGTTCTGGCAGATAGAGTCCGCCGCCGGTTTGCATGGTGATGCCGTGACAGACGGCCATGGCCATCGCGTCGGTGGCATCGTCCGGAATGTCGGCGACATCGAGATTGAGTGTTTGCGCCATGAACTCGGCGATTTGAATTTTCGTGGCACTGCCGCTGCCGACAACAATTTTTCTGGCTTTTCGCGGTGCATACTCGTAGCACGGTATTCCGTGTCGTGCCAGTATGCTGACAACAGCGCCACGCGCCATGCCGAGGAGCATGGCGGTCTTGGCATTCTTAAAGTAAAAGCTGCCTTCGATCGAGGCGACATCGGGTTTGAACGTTTCGACGAGTTCCTCGACGCCGCTGCCGTGGCGCCGCAGGCAATCACTGAGCGGTGCCTGTCTATCGTTGCGGATGACGCCGCAGTCGACGGCGGTGAACTTCCGGCCAGTCATCGTGATGACACCATAGCCGGTGGAGCGCAGGGCGGTGTCGATGCCCAGGAGCGTAGTGGTTTGTTGGGACAGTTTTGTCACTCGTCCGCCGCAAGTTCCTCGAGCACGGCGTCGTCGAAATCAGCGTTGGAGACAACGCCCTGCACGTCGTCGAAATCTTCGAGATCATCGATCAAGCGCACGACCTGCTTGGCCACGGATATATCATTTATTTGCACCTGATTCTCCGGAATACGCACGACGCCAGACTCAGACGGCACGATGCCGTCGGCCTCGAGCGCCATCGCCAGGTCGTTGAAGGATGCCGGCGGCGCCAGGATCTCGGCGATATCCTCGTCGGCAGTAATTTCCTCAACCTCGACTTCGGCGCTGAAGCACAGTTCCATGAGCGTTTCTTCATCGGCCTTTTCGCCTTCGATAACGAACCGGGCTTTGCGATGAAACATCCACGCGACAGCGCCGTTGCTGGCCAGATTGCCGTTGGCTTTGGTGATCATGTGGCGGACTTCGGCAGCCGTGCGGTTGCGATTGTCGGACAGGCAGTCGACCATGATCGCAACGCCGCCGCTGGCATAGGCTTCGTAGCTGAGTTCCTCAAGGACCGCACCGCCAAGTTCACCGGCACCCTTCTTGATGGCGCGGTCGATGTTGTCGTTGGGCATGTTGACGGCTTTTGCTGAAGCGATCGCGGTGCGCAGTCTGGCGTTTGACAACGGATCCTTGCCGCCATCACGGGTGGCCTGGATCAGTTCTTTAGCCAAACGTGAGAATATTTTACCGCGCTTGGCGTCGGTACGACCCTTTTTATGCTTGATCGTTGACCATTTATTATGTCCGGACATACATAAACCCCTCAGGAATCGGCCTGGCAGCGGAGATGCGAGGTAGATTTTACTGTGCTTACGTTTGTTTTTCAATTCGCGAAAGTAAGAGGTGTTCCCAGGGGGTTGGTGCTGTCGGCGGCCAGTTGTCGGTACGATCGCATAGCATATCCGGGATCGCGCTGAGGTACTCGATTGTATCGGGATCGTTGACGATGCCGAGATGGCTGGCGGCGGGCAAGTCCCAGATGTTTACCGGCGGGAGGTGCCGACCTTTGCCAAGAAGACGGGCCAGCGTGTCGCTGAAACTCACCAGCGAAGGAATTAGTGCCAGGGCGTCGTTGGCTTCATCGGTGGCCGGCGGTTCGTAGTGGTTGGAGATGGCGGCCCGGATTTCTTCCGACAACCGCCAGTGTTCGGCTATCAGGTTGCCGGTGGACTGGTGCAGCGGCTGCAGGAGATCATCCAAGGACTCTTCCGTATACGTGTCACCACCCGACTCGCTGGCATAATTGTCAGCTATCTCCTGAAGTAGTGCCAGTTTGCCGATATCGTGGAGTAGTCCGGCAGTAAAGGCCATATCGGGATCGGGAAAATATCGCAGGCTGAGGTAGTTGGCAATTTTCGCCACCACACAGGAATGTTCGACGATGGCTGTCGCGATATGATGAAATGGGCTGTTCTTGGCGGCCGTTACCTTGCTGGCCTGCATGTAGAGAATGCCCTTGACTGTCTGTAGCCCAAGGCGCTGCATGGCGGTTCGCAGATGCTTGATCTGGATGCCCCGGTAATGAGTTGCTGAATTGGCTGTACGCAGAATTTCGGACGTCACCACAGGGCTGCGTGAGATCAGTTCGCTGATTTTGGCCAGGTCCAGATTGTCCTGATTGAGATGCTGCCGGATGCGGGTGACGTTATCAGGGATATCGAGCAGACTGAACTGGTTTTCGGAGATTTTCTCAGCCAGTTTTCTCTGGGCCACGACAGCATCAAAGTTCGTCAATTCCACCAAGTTGCCGGTGGCAGTGTCGACCTCGCCGCATTCCCACCACATCCTGGTTTTCTCTGGTGGAACAACTGCTGAAGATGCTCGGCGTTCCATGGTTTCGGGGGCTGTGACGACGCAGACGTCGCTGTCGTTTTCCTCCTTGCCGAACATCGAACTGAGTTTTTTCAGGAACGTTGCCATTGTGATGTTGCCCTTTTGAGCGGAGGTTCGAGGCCCAATGTTTTTTTACATTGGCGCAAGAACTGCGCCGTGTACTCCATATGACAAAACGACACTGCACAGCGTGTGCTGGGTCGCTGCCCGGCACGGCTAACCCCGCGGGCATACGAAGGGGACTCCAAAAACGTTTGAGCTTCCCGGTGTTTTGCGCTGCCGTCTATCGATTGCTGGTCCTCACCGCAACTGTACAAAGGTAACGCGTTTTACGCCCGATCCCCCGCAGTTCCAAGCAAAAGAAATGAAGCGCCGGCAGGTAATGGTTCTCCCGAAATCCCGCGAAGCCAATGCTGGCAAGGGGGTGCGGGGTTTCAGATAACGCTGTGTTTCTTTCCGTCGAGCTTTCGCGGAGAGCGGGGTAAGGATAATAGCGCCAAAAGCACGGTGCATTGCCGCAAGGCCAGTTTACGTCTATCCTGTGGTGAAGTTGCATGAGTCCGTCTCTGCCGGATCCACATGTGGCGACCGACTGGACCCGGCCCTGATGCCGGCCGAAGATGCTGTGGAGTCCATCTGCCAGCGCTTAGTACGCAACGTCCGGCATTCCGAACAGTCGCCCGGTCGCTGCTTTGACATAACTGCTATCACCCGCAGTTTCGTCTGGGCGTCCAACCAGATCGAGCGCAGGACTTGCTGGGTACCGGAGGCAGTCTGTTCCGCGGGTTCGGGGTTCGAGTCCCTGGGGCGCTACCATGATAACGAAGCCGGATCCCAGAAATGACCGGGGTTTTAACTGACTTGTTAAATGCAGGAATGCCACCGGCACATTATTTTCGCAACATTTCCAAAGGATGCACAGGAACCCCGGCGCATCCACATTAGTTTTCTCCGGAGCAGAGTAGATCAAGCCCAATGGATTTCGCCTCGATTGTCGCGGGGCCTGCCACCTTGCTTCATAGACGATTCTTCGAGTGAACCTTGCGGGGTCTATCAGCCTGTTGATTATGCCCAATCTGTACGGGGGGAAATCGTACGTAATCACGGTCCGATGCCATAAAAATGTCCACTTCTTGGAATCCTGGAATAGCTTGACTGCCCCCGAAACTGTAGTAGAATCGTCGTAAAGGACAACGGTGGTCTTGAGCGCGAGTTCATTTGGGAAACGTTGGCTAATGAGAAGCTATATATGACGTTTAAGGTCGGTATCATTGGTTGTGGTAGGATGGCGAGTTCCATTGAGGACCAGGAACAGGAAAGTAGACGTGGCGGAAGGAGGGCCACCCCTCTGGTCATGCCTTACTGCCACGCAGGCGGGTATACGATCGTTGAAGAGACCGAGATGGTCGCCGGCTGTGACATCTCGGAGGAAAGGCTGTCGGCCTTTCAAAAACGCTGGAACGTTCCGCGAGGTTACACCGACTTTCGGGAGCTGATTGACAAGGAAAAACCCGATATCCTCAGCATCACGACCCGCCCCGAGCAGCACGCTGAAGCAATGATTTATGGCGCAGAACACGGCGTCAAGGGGATGTACGCCGAGAAACCATTATGTTGTTCGCTCGTCGAAGCCGACGCCATCAGGGATGCCTTCGAGCGCAATGGCGTTTTCCTGGAATACGGAGCCTGGGTGCGTAGCTCGGCCTGCTACCGACAGGCACGAGAGATTGCCACGAGCGGCGAGCTAGGTAATGTCAAGTCAGTGCTTGCCTTCTCCGGCAAAAGCTGCAATGGCCACACGACCGACGCTCTGCTTTACCTGTTAGGCGACCCTAACCCAGTTTCCATTCAAGGAACATTAGATGAACTGCACCCCGTCGAAGGGGATACCTCCAACATGCGGTTCCTTGATGCGCATGCACCAATTCGATCTGCGTTCGTCGCGTTTGACAACGGTACAACACTACGTGTGGCCGGGGTTGGGATTCAGGAGTTGGAGCTGTACTGCGAAAGGGGGATCATCCGCATCCAGAATGTCGCAGAGTCACTTTATGTGCGGAAGACAGATGGCCGTTCAAGATGTTACGACCCCATTGAAGTTAAACCTGTGACCCATTGGAGCAACACAGAGCGGAAGATCCGTGAACTTGTGGAGTCGATCAAGACGCGGAAGCCTGGCGTCAGCAACCTTCGTGCAACAATGCTGGGCACGGAGGTCGGTTTCGGCCTTTATGAGTCACATCTGCAAGGCGGCATCGCCGTCCGCCCTCCGATTCCAAATCGCGAGCGTTGGGTTTCAAGCTGGTAAGGGATACAATATGTGTTGTGACAATTAAGGCAGGGAAAACATCGGTCGGCCCCCCGCCGTCGTCTGGCTTGGGAAGCTGCAGCTATACTTCTACACGCATGAAGCCCCAATCTATGACACGAATATGACGGGTAATAGGAGCAAAATAAGGGGGCCTAATAGTGAATAATCGGATCAAGTCAGATCCCCAGGGGGCGGGTTGCTTACTATAATTCTTCTTCCTACCTTATCGGAACAAAGTTTTACATCTATAGAAAAAAGTGAACTCAGAATTTTATAGACATTTGAAAAATTAAAACGATAAGACAGAGGAACGAAAAACTGATTTTTTTAAAAAAAGTCGATGTGAGCGAGTGTAGCCGGCACTTTTGTCTATCTAAAAGAGCACGACGCGGTTTTGGTGACGAACAAAAAAAGCTCGGATACGTATCGGGGTTGTGCGCGGAGCATGGCGTCGATGTATTGGGCGTTAATTGAGGAGGGGGAATGATGAATCTTTCGTGGATTAAACCTGAGCAGGTAATTGTGTCCAGTAGAATGTTGCTGATCATTCTGTTGATAGCCGTTGGCTCCGTTGCTGCACAAGACGCGCAAACAGACGAAAACGAGCAGATAGAAGAAGAGACGAAAACAGAAGAAGAAACGAAAACAGAAGGCGACGTCGAATCACTGCTTAAGAAGGCTGAGGCGGGAGATGCCGTCGCCCAGAACTGGCTCGGCTGGATGTATGCTGACGGCGAGGGTGTTCCTGACAGCGAAGTATCGCCGGCGAAGTGGTATCGCAGGGCGGCTGCGCAGGGAAATGCTTCGGCGCAGAACAACCTCGGCACCATGTACGCCACCGGCGAGGGAGTTCCTGAGAACGCTGACGCGGCGGTGAGATGGTTGCGGAAGGCGGCTGATCAGGAAAATGCCTTGGCGCAGAACAACCTCGGCGTGATGTACGCTATCGGCGAGGGGGTGCCTGAAAACTATGCCGAGGCGGTGAAGTTGTATCGCATGGCTGCTGAACAGGGGCTTGCTGTCGCACAGAACAATCTTGGCGTGCTGTACGCCAAGGGCGAGGGTGTGACCAAGGACGATGATGCGGCAGTGAAGTGGTGCGGCAGGGCGGCTGAGCAAGGATATGCTGCCGCGCAGGATAACCTCAAGGCAGTTGAACAGGGGGATGCCATGTCGCTTGGCGCGATGTATGCCAAGGACCGAGGTGTATCGGAAGAGTATGCCGAGGCGACGGTGAAGTGGTATCGAAAGGCCGCTGAGGAGGGATTTGCCGGAGCTCAGTTCAGGTTCGGCTGGATGCACGACTACGGTGAGGTTCTGCCTGAGGACGATACGGCGGCTGCGGAGTGGTACCGCAAAGCGGCTGAGCAGGGGCATGCCGTCGCCCAGTATAACCTCGGCCGGATGTACGCCAATGGCTTAGGCGTGCCTGAGGACGATGTCGAGGCGGTGGAGTGGTACCGCAAGGCGAGTAAGCAAGGACATACCCAAGCGCAGACGGACCTCGGCTGGATGTGCGCCAACGGCTTGGGAGTAGCTGAAAACGACGTGGAGGCCTACGCATGGTTCAGCGTAGCGGCGGCGGTCGGTGGTGAGGTTGCCCGGGAGCGTCGTGATTCTATCAAGGCCGATCTTGAACCATCAGAAATTGCCAAAGGCCAGAAGATGGCAAGGGAAATCTTTAAGCGGATTCGACAGTAGGCAGAATGAGCAGTAATTGGAATTGCGAAGAGGGGGGGGGGGATTTCGTTCAGTCGCCTCGAAGTACGACAAGGGCTTGGATGCGCTTGAGGGAGACGCCGCGGCATTGAAGTGGCAACGCCAGGCGATTAGGTTCGATCGGGAATCTGCCCCGCCTTAAAAAAAAACGCCACATATCAATGTTCTGCGTTGAAATTAACCTAACATCAAGGTGTACCTTATCCGGGATAGGCTTTGGGGGGACACATGCTGCCGCCTACGGATTGTAAATCAATTCGGGTACGGCGTACATTTTTGTTAACGCGGGTTATAGTATATTATGGTGTCAATGGATTTGTTCTAATACGCTTGACGTGGAGGGAATGATGGCAACGGCTACCTCCGACAGCGGCAAGATCCCGGCCCGGTCCGGAGCGAGATCGCTGCTCGATCAGCGAATACAAGTCGATATCAGTGATTACTGGTGGATTTTACGCCGCCGAAAAGCATTGGCCTTGACGGTATTCCTTGTCCTGCTGACGCTTATTATGCTGTACAGCAAGACCCGCGAACCGGTTTACCAATCGTCGTGTGATATCCGTATTTCGGCGCGCCAGCCTATGGCGATCATTCAGGGCGCTCATATCGCTTTCTTCGGCCAGGGCGACTCGGCCATGGATACGGAGATGGAGTTGATCTCCAGTGATATCGGCATGTTGAACACGACGCTGATCAATCTGCGCGAGAAGACTAAGGAATCGTCTGACCTCAGGCAGCCGGTCATTGACTATATTGACGCTATGACCCCGAATGAGCTTTCAGGTCATATCAACGCCACGCGCAAGAAGGTTGGTACGCAGATCGTGACGATCAGCGTCAAGGGCCCGGATTCGGGGTTTACCAAGATCGTTGCCAATACTCTGGCGGATACCTACCAGAAGGCTTTTGCCGACAACAAGACTAACGATGCGCGTGAAACTAAGGAATTCATTGAACATCTGCTTGAATCGCACAATGCCGAGCTTCGGGAGATCCAAGACAAGATCCGGGATCAGTCGGCGTTACTGGCCGGGCTGGGCTCGACCGACACGCTCAAGAATCAATTGTCCGTGCAGCGGGCCGAGTTGACCAAGGCGGAGATTCGGTACACCCAGAAGCACCGGCTCGTCATCGACCTGAAAGCGCAGATTGCGCAGCTCGAAGAGCGTTTGCGCGCACATCCGCCGCCACAACTGGAACTCGCTGCTTTGATGCGACAGCAGGAAATGATGACTTCGCTGAGTGAAACAATATTTACGCAGGTCGTGACTGCACGTATTGACTATGAACGCAAACGGGCTTCCGCCCTCGAAGAAATCCAAACGACCAAACCCGCCACACTAGGCTACAAGCAATCACCGAATATCCGGATGAACGCCGTCGTCGGGGTGATTTTTTCCTTGCTTCTCGCTTCGATCGCAGCATTCGTATGGGAGGGGATGGACACGTCGATCGGTAAGATCGAGGATGTCGAACAGTTCACCAATCTGCCGGTGGTTGCGCACGTGCCGATTATCGGGGAAGTCAGCAAAGCGTCTATCTATAAATTGTGGCGGTGGCAGTGGCAGGACGTGAGTAACGCGGCTTTGGCTATGGCGGTGAAATGCGGCTTTTCCTTTGCATCCCAGTGGCAACGCGAGGACGAGCGTACCGCCGCTTTGTCTCGGGTGCTGTACAATTTCGACCAGAAATCAGTGCCTGCGGAAGCTTATCGTTCGCTGCGTACGAATATCGATTTCGCAATGCGTGGTCTCGAGAAACACAAAATTCTCGCTATCACCAGTTCCAGTCCGCGCGAGGGCAAGACCTTGACATCGGCGAATCTGGCGATCGCTGTTGCACACATGGGCAAGTCGGTTTTGGTCATCGGCGCCGATCTGCGCCGCACCGAGTTGTCCAACCTGTTCCGAATCGACACACAGCCAGGCCTCAGCGATTTGCTGCTCGGCACCGTGACCGAGGATGAGGCTATCCGCACCGTGACCGACCTGCTCGTCAGCGATACGGAGTGGGACAAGATCATGAACTTTCAGGGTATCGACAATCTGCATATTTTGACCGCGGGTGAGCCGCCGTCGAATCCCGCCGAACTTATCGGTTCCGATGTTTTTCGAGAATTGCTCGACGGTTTTCGCGAGCAGTACGACTACATCATTCTCGACACGCCGCCCGTGCTGCCGGTGACCGATGCCAGTATTATCGCGAGCATCGTCGATGCCACGCTCCTGATTTATCAGTCGAACAAGACGTCCCGGCATCTGCTGCTGCGCGCCATCCAGACGCTGGAGAAGAATCATGCCAACCTAATCGGCATTGTCATCAATCAGCTTTCCTTCGACGTCACCATGCCGCGGTCCCGCAAGTACGGCTCGTATCAGGGTTACGGATATTATTAGAAAGGATGTGAACGAGTAATAAGGGTACGGGAATTTACAGCGCGGGAGTTAGTCGCTGGCGGGAAGCGAGACGACTTCCTTTAGCCCAAGCTGCGCCGGCAGAATACAGGCAACTTCGCCAGACTCGCGATGCCGTCCAGGATGGCAATCATCAGCGGGAAAGCAATAGCGGCACACAGTGTGCTCAACACGATGATCCACACGCTTTCGCCGGTAGCCATCCGAAAGCCGGGAGGCCACAGTACGAGGTTTTCGCCGACGACGAACCAGGTGGCGTAGCTCAGGCCGAACAGGGCGGCCGGTAGCGCTTGGATGTAGGAGTGGCGACGGTCACCATTGTGCCGCCACATGTGCGCAAACGGAACCAGTAGCGCGAGCAGCGGCAATGCAGTGAAGGATCGGCTGAGTACGACTTCCGAGACGACGCAGGCGATGATGCCACCGGTCAGGCCGAGCTGCCAGTTGCAGGTAACGACGAAATAGAAGCACAGGAAAAGCGGCCCGGCAAACAGGGCGCCGGCACGGCAGAAAAGTAGTTCGGCAACCAAGGTGATCACCAGAATTACAATCAGCCAGCAGATTCGAAAAAGCACGGTTGTGGGGGAGGTTGCCGGACGGTCTGGGAACTATCCGTACATCTCAATAGTGGTTCAGCAATTGGTACAGTTTCTCGCTGACCGGTGCGTGTAGCAGTTTTTTGCACAATTCATCGATAGCGCATGAGTTACGCGCTTCGACCTGCCAGCGTGGGGGTATGATGCCATGTTGTTTTCGGTTGTCCCGACGAGGCCAATGCCGACTTGCGTATAACGGCGTCGTCGTGTGTCTGGAAATCAATGCCTGATCGTGACTTTCCGATATGCCGGCAAGAGATAGTCGAGGACACTGATTTGAGATCGAGAGTCAACCGGCGTCAAGGGAATCCGATGAGTTTTCGCTCACTGGCCGAATGGACTGCCGAACATATCCGAGAAGTGCGTGAAGAACAGAAATACCGTTACCCCGACGACAGCGATCGATGCTGCCGTGGCGAGGGTATAGATGATCCCCGGGCTGGCTTTTGTGCCCGGGGTCGTGGCTGTGGCTGATGAGGGGACTTCCGGTTGCGGTGCATCTGCCGAGTGCGGCGGTGCATCCGGGGCGGTGGCTGCAGGTGCTACCGGCGTATCTGCTGTCTTGGGCGTGGTCTTGAGCTTGAGTGTTCGTCCCGGTGATTGCGCAGGTTGCTCCATGGTCGTGGCCGGGGTTGCTTCTGCAGTGGTCGCCGGTGCGGCTGCGGGAGCGGTGCCAGTCGGCACTGAGGGCTTGATCTTCAGTGTCGGTTTCTGCTGATCGGCAGCGGGTTCTGCTGGGGCAGCGGCGGCACCCGTATTCGTTGGCGGCGGTACTTTAATTTTTAGAGTTTCTTTTTTCTCACTGTCAGCTGCTGCTGCTGGGCTGTCTGCGGGTGTCGCAGCACCGACTGCTGGCGTCGTGCCGGTGGGAGCTTTGATTTTGAGCGTCGCGCGGCCGCCGCTTGCGGGCGGGCGTGCTGCTGCGGGCGGGCGTACTGCTGCGGGCGGGCGTGCTGCTGCGGGCGGGCGTGCTGCTGCGGGCGGGCGTGCTGCTGCGGGCGGGCGTGCTGCTGCGGGAGTCGCTGCTGTTGGCGACGCGTCGTCGTCGACAGCAGCAGGCTTTGGTGCGTTGGTTGTCAATTGCGGCTTCGGAATTGCATCCGTTTTGGTTTCCTGTGAAGGCGTTGCCGCAGCTGCGGCGCCCGGTGTCGGAGCCTTTATTTTTAATGTTTTCCGGCCGCCTTCGGTTGGCGCATCCCCTTCGCCGCCGCCCGCGGGTCGCAGGCGAATAGTCTGGCTAGCTGACAGAATGCCGGCGAGCTGCTTTTTCTTTTCCTTGATGACCTTGAGATGTACTGTTGAGTTCGAAATTTTTTCGTCGTCTGGTGCCGTGGTTTCGGTATCGGGATCAGTTTCAGGCTCTTCCGGCTTGACGCGCTTCAGGCGTGTCGTCTCGAAATTTCCGGCACTCTGCGAATCGACAATTGAACTATCATCCTTTTCTGGTGTTTCGATCGGGCTTGCGGGCGGTTCGATCTTCGGTTGCTCGTCACTGGGGCCGTCCGGGCGCGGCAGCGGACCGGTTGGGTCATTTTCTGTTTCGCTGTCGGTCGGGTTGCTATTCAGTGACAGCTTTTTTCGTTCGGGTTGATCAGCCATGATTATTCTCCAATCTATATAGAGCCTATGCCGTTGACTTCGGGGCAACGGTAAAACAACGTGAAGGTCTGCGCGTGCTTACGCTTCGTATACTAATAGGTAAATTGTCCTAAATTGCAAGCGTAACACGATCTTCGACGAGTCCAGGGTAGCCATAAACGAAGCCGTGCGGGGATTCCCGTCGATGTCGGCTTGTTCGGTGTGTTGGCCGGTGCGCACACACTCGAGCAACACGTTCGTGCGAGTATTTTTTTCTACTGCGGTTGACAGCATCTTGCAATGTCGCACACCAGTTTGCTGAGTTGGGGTGAATGGTAAAAGGCTTCCCCCTACAACGGAACGGGGCGGAAGGGGCCTTGTGACTGCCAAGCTTTGGAACAGAAGTTCATACGCCTTCGTTACCTGTTGACTGTTGAATTGGCATATGAGGCTTGGCCATTTTGCGAGCAATACGGATCGAGGTCAAGCGACAACCGTCGTATCCCAACCAGGCTGCATTACGTGATGGCACCCTTGGCATCGTCTGCGTCCGGCCCTATGTTAGTTGTATGAGCCGCAGGTAGATTTCCGGCTGAGTTATTGATGGGTAGAATTGTAGTTGGAGGTGGCATGTTTCTCTTCGACGAAGTACCGCAAGAACACAATCGAGCCATGCTGATCGGAGTGGAAACTGCGCGTCAGGACGCCAAGACTACGCAGGAACTGCTGCTGGAATTGACGGAATTGACGACGACATACGGGGTCGACGTTGCGTGCGTCATCTCGGTTCGGCTGAACCGGCCGAACCCTCGGTTGCTGATCGGCAGCGGCAAGGCAGACGAGATTGTGGAGAAGTGTCATGCCGCCGACGTCGATGTAATTATCTTCGACGACATGCTTTCGCCGGCCCAGCAGCGCAACTGGGAGAAGCTCTCGGAGATGCGGGTGATCGACCGGCAGGAAGTCATTCTGGGGATCTTCGGCAATCGCGCCAGTACCCAGGAAGCAATGCTGCAGATCGAGCTCGCGCAGTCCGAGTACATGCTGCCGCGGCTCAAGCGTGCCTGGACACACCTGGGCCGGCAGCGTGGCGGCGTTGGTGTTCGTGGCGGTGAAGGTGAGAAGCAAATCGAGATTGACTCCCGTCTCGTCCGAACCCGCATCAGTAAACTCAAGTCCGAGCTGAAGGCTGTTCGGCGGCGACGAGCCGAGCAGCGCAAAAAACGCCAGCGCGTGCCGGTGCCGAACAGTGCTATCGTCGGCTATACGAACGCGGGTAAGTCGTCACTGCTCAACCATTTGACGAACGCCGGTGTCCTGGTTGAAGACAAGCTTTTTGCAACGCTCGATCCGACTACGCGCCGAGTCGAGCTGCCGAATCGCCAGACCCTGCTGCTTACCGACACTGTTGGGTTCATTCGCAAGCTGCCGCATGACCTGGTGGAGGCTTTCAAGGCTACCCTTGAAGAGGCCGTTGACAGCGAGTTTCTGCTGCTTGTGCTTGATGCTTCGTCTCCGTCTGTCGATGTTCACTACGAAACGACCCGCGAGGTGCTCAAGGAGATCGGCGTCGTTGATCAAGAAACAATAATCGTCTTCAACAAGGTTGACTTGCTGTCGGAACCCTACGAACGATCGCGCTTGCTCCGACGTTATCCGGATGCGCTGTTTATCTCGGCCCGGACCGGACTTGGTATTGACGAGTTGCTGGCGGAGATGACGAAAATTCTCGATCGTAAATTGACCGTGATGTACCTGCGGTTGCCGTCTGCCGCTCACCAGTTGGTGGCGCAGTTGCACCGCCTCGCCGTGGTTCAGGATTTGCGGTACGAGAACGACGGCATCTACATCACTGCTGCAGTGCCCTCCCATCGGCGTCACGAGTTCGAGGCGTACGTCATTGAACCGCAGCCTGCTTGAGGACTGCTGTTGTGGCGCGGTGCCCGCCTTTCTTTGCACCCCTGGTCTTCGTTTTCTGTATTTCGCAGCGGGACGAATCCAACCGTTACAAAGCCGTTACAGAATCTTATGTGATACCTAACAAACGGCCGTACCTTTTCTGTAGCGGTGTATTCTGCAGCAGGTGTGTGGCGGCTTCCCGTTCCACTGCTGCCCGACTTCTAACCCTTTAATTCCGTGCTTTTACGATGTGGCTGCGTCAATTTCGTGCTGTTGTCGGCAATGCCGTGAAGGTGACCATGGGCGATCCGTTCTGCCTGGTTCTACACCTGACCGGAATCCTGCTCATGTGCCTGCTCGGTGTCATCCCGGGGTTTGCTGCCGGGGAACATCTCAAGCTGCTGCGTGACCAGTGTCTGGCGCTTATGTTCATGCTCGGCAGCCTCGGTTTCGTGTTCGGCTTCATTTGTGTTGTTACCGACGACATCCGTCGAGGCGCCGGCAGCATTATTATGAGCCGGCCGATCAGTGAGTTTTGTCTGGTTTCCGGGAAGTGGTGTGGTGTTTTCGCTACCGTGCTGCTGTTGCACGTGTCGTTTCTTGTTGCCTACCTTTGGACGTCTGAAATTGCCTGGAACCCGGAGTTTTTGAATCTGGTCAGTCTGGCGTTCTACCTTGGTGCCATCGTGCTGGCGATGGGGGTGGCCGGCTTGCGTCACTATCTTTTCGGTGGTTCATATGCCGTCGTTGCCAATGTCACGCTTTTGGTCCTGGTCGCTGCGGTCTTCACAGTGCGACTGTTGGTTAACGGCCCGGCCGAGTTCGACTGGTCCGGTATTCAAAGTGGCATCATGCTGGCGCTGGGACTCATTGCATTTTCCGCCTTTCTTCTGCCCGTCGCGATGTTTGCAGACTCCGCCATTGTCCTGAGTGTGGGCGTTGTGCTGTTTTTTTTCGGTCTGATCAGTAATTACCTTATATCATTGGTTTCACTGCCCGCGCAGTTGCAGTCGATTGTCCAATCGCTGCTGCCGAACTGGCAGATCTTCTGGGTAGCTGATCGGCTTGGTGCCGGCGCGGATGTTTCGATCGGGTACTATGTCTCGAGCGGCATTCACGCGGTCTTGCTGCTGGCTGTGGCGTTGATTGTTGGCGCCATCGCTTTCGAACGCATGGAGTTAAAAGCGGTATGAACTCGGACCGCAGACAGGAACGCATTGCTTTCGCTGGCGTCGTCCAGCTGATTTTTTCAGCGACACTGTATGTGCTTGGCCAGGAACATCGGCTGGCGATGGGCAGTTACTTCGTCGT